>NZ_MBLN01000078.1:0-16191 GCF_001854645.1 Pseudofrankia sp. EUN1h
CGGATCCACCTGTCCGAGAAGACCGTCAAGAACTACGTCTCCTCGATCCTGGTCAAGCTCGGCCTGACCAGCCGCACCCAGGCCGCCGTCTTCGCCACCAAGGCCGGCAGGTAGCGCACGGCGCCGGACGTGCGGCGAGGCGCCTCCCGGTGGGTTCACCCGGAAGGCGCCTCGCCTGTACGGCCAACCGGTCAGCCGACCTGCTGCGACGTGGCGGCCAGCCCCTGGCGGGACAGGAAGCTCAGCGCCACGTCGGCGACCTCGCGCCAGCCCTTGTCGATCGCCATCGAGTGGGCCCGGTCCTCGAACAGGTGGTACTCGGTCACCGACGGGTTCTTCGCGTACTGGCCGTAGGCGGCCTTCGACGTCACGGCCGGCACGGTCCGGTCCTTGCCACCGGCGATGATCAGCAGTGGGCCGCGCTCACTGGCCACGTCGACGGTCGCCTCGGTCTTCTTGGAGAAGTTCGCGGTGGCCGCCTGGAACAGCGGCAGCCCGGGCCCCGGGATGGCGTAGCGGGTCCACAGGTCGTCGGACTCCTCGCGGGAGACGGCGTTCGCGAACCCCTTGTGGAACTGCGCCTGGGTCAGCAGGACCGTCTTCTTCTTGTTGGCCGGGTTGCCGAGCACCGGAAAGCCGGACTGCAACTGCGCGAGCGGCAGCTTGCGGTTGCCCCTGAACTGGGCCGGGGAGAGGACGACGCCGCCGCGGGCGAGGTTCATCCCCAGCAGGCGCTGCGCGATCAGGCCGCCGAACGAGTGGCCGATGACGATGGGGACCTGCGGCAGCGCGCGGATGGCTTCGGCGTAGTGCTCGGTGATCTCGGCGATGCCCCGGTTCGCGAGCGGGCCGGGGTTCTCACGGCTCGCCTCGGTGGTGGCGGCGTCACCCGGCCAGCCCGGCGCGAGGCCGCTGTAGCCCGCCTCGTCGACCAGTTCGATCCAGCTGTCCCAGCTCGACGGGTGCATCCACAGCCCGTGCACGAACACGACGGGGATGCGGGTGGGATCGGTCATCGGTGTGCCCCCTTGCTTCGGCCGCCCCGGCTGCTGTCCACGCCCCGTCGTCAGGGCTGGGCGTTCGGGCCGGGCGGGATGTTGCGTACAACGATGCGGCCTCGCGCGGGAGCCTGCCTTCAGTCAGTCGACTGTGCCGCGCACCGTGAAGTCACCGTCGAACTTGGGTATCCGTTGCCGGGCGACTCCCCCGTCAGGCTACGCGTTCCTGGGCGCTCGTCCCCACGGCCGGGGAGCGCAGGGCTCGGCGAGAACGGTCCGCGCGCCTGCCGCCGGAACGTCAAAGGATCACCGCGGGGACAGTTAGATGACGGATGACMTGGGTGGTCGGAGCCATGAGTCTGGCACCGGAAGTAAGCCGTCGACCTTCCAGGAGCCGCTCATGCCGAACTCCGCCCATGACCCGGTGCTGGAGCCGGCCGCGCGCGCGTTCGTCGAGGACGCGGCGAAGTCGCTCGACCCGCGCCACGTGTCGCTGGCCGAGCGCCGCCGGTGGCTCGACGAGATCCAGTCCGGCCCCGCGCTCGCCCCCGCCGTCGACACGCGGGAGCTGACCATCCCCTGCGGGCCGGCCGCGGCCGGAGTGACGGTCGGGGTGCGCATCGTCCGGCCGATCGGCGTGACCGGCAGGCTGCCGGTGGTGCTCTACCTGCACGGCTGCTGGGTGATGGGCGACGCGAACACGCACGCCCGCCTCGTCGCCGAGCTCGCCGTCGGCGTGCAGGCGGCGGTGGTCTTCCCGGAGTTCGACCGGGCGCCGGAGGCCCGCTACCCGGCGGCCGTCCACCAGTGCTTCGCCGCCGCCCGCTGGGTCGCCGAGCACGGCGCGGACAACGGCCTCGACGTCGAGAACATCGCCGTCGCCGGTGACGGCGGCGGTGGCGGGCTCGCGGCGGCGGTGACACTGCTCGCGAAGGAGCACGGCGGCCCCCGGCTCGCCGCCCAGGTGCTGTTCTGCCCGGTCACGGACGCGGACGTCGACACCCCGTCCTATCAGCGGTTCGCCAACGGCTACGTGCTGTCGCGTGACCTGATGCGCTGGAGCTGGGACCAGTACGCCCCCGACGAGGCCAGCCGCGCCGAGATCCTCGCGAGCCCGCTGCGGGCCGGCCTCGAGACGCTCGCGGACCTGCCGCCCGCGCTGGTGATCACTGCGGAGGCCGACGTCCTGCGCGACGAGGGCGAGGCCTACGCCGCCCGGCTGGGTCAGGCCGGCGTCACCGTCACCGCCGTCCGCTACATCGGCATCGTCCACGGCTTCGTCGTGCTCAACGCCCTGCGTTCCACCTGCGCCGCGGACGCGGCCATCGCCCAGGCCATCTTCTTCCTGCGCCGGGCCCTCGCGGTCTGACCGGCCGAGCGCCAGCGGGCGCGGCGGCCCCGGCCGCGGCCTCCACCGTGGCCAGCGCGCGCGCCTGGCCGCCCGCGACGCGCGGGAGCTCGGCCCGCAGGCACGCTCCCGGCGCGCCGTCACCGGGCTGATCGCCCGGCCGGCTGGCTGGCTCGACCGCCAGCAGCGTGCCGCCGTGGGCGCGCGCGATGTCCCGGGCGATCGCCAGGCCGAGCCCGCTGCCACCGCCGTCGCGGGCCCGTGTCTCGTCGAGCCGGGTGAACCGGTCGAACACCGACTCGCGATGCTCGGCGGGAATGCCCGGGCCGTCGTCGGACACCTGCACGGTCGCGGGCGCCACGACCCGCACGGTCACCGTCGACTCGGCGTGCCGCACGGCGTTGTCGACGAGATTCCCGACCATCCGGCGCAGGTGCGCCGCCGACCCGGCCACGACCACGTCGGGCGCGACATCCAGGGAGATCCGGATGTCCTCCCGCCTGGGCCGTGACGCCTCCTCGGCGGCCACCTCGCCCAGGTCGACCTCGTCGGCGCGCAGCGGCTCGCCGGCGTCCAGCCTCGCGAGCAGCAGCAGGTCGGCGGCCAGCGCCTGCAGCCGGTCGACGTCCGTGAGCGACTCCCCCACCAACCCTGGCGCCTGCCGCCGGCCCAGCTCGAGGCGGGTGCGCAGGATCGCGAGCGGGCTGCGCAGCTCGTGCGCCGCGTCCGCGACGAACCGCCTGTGCCGCTCCACCGCCCGTTCCAGCCGGTCGAGGGTCGCGTTCATCGTCCGCGCCAGCCGGGCGATCTCGTCGCCCGACCGGGGCACCGGCACCCGCTGGTGCAGGTCGGTGGCCGTGATGTCGGCGAACGTCGAGCGGATCGCCGAGACCGGGGCGAGCGCCCGCCCGGTCAGCAGCCAGGTCAGCCCGGCGACGAGCAGCAGCAGGACGGGCAGGCCCGCGAGGAGCAGGTTGCGCAGCACCGTCAGCGCCGCGCGGGCCGGTTCGAGCGAGACGCGCGCGGACACGGTCACGGGCCCCGCCGAGGTGGTGACCAGGCGCTCGGCGGTGGCGTAGCCGTACCCCCAGGCCTGCCCGGCCGCCACGCCGCCTCCGAGGCTCACCGACATGCTCGGGCCGCCGGCGGCGCCGGCCTCGATGCTGGCACTGCCCTCGACCCGCACGTCGGGGTCAGGTGCGACGAAGCTGGTGATGACCAGTCCTGGCTGGCCGGGCTGGTCTCCTTCCTCGCCCTTCGTGAGACTGGCGGCTGCCGCGTCCGCCCGCCGCGCCGCCTCCTGGCCGGCGCCCGACTCGAGGCTGCCCTTCAGCGTCAGGACCAGGACGGCGCCCGCGGCCCCCAGCGCCAACGCGACCATCACCGTCGCCACGACGGTCGCGCGCAGCCGCACCGACCAACCCGACCAGCCCTGCCAACCCGGCCAGCGCATCAGGAGCCCCCGTCCAGCCGGTAGCCCGCTCCCCGCACCGTCACCAGGCTCGACCGGCCGAACGGCGCGTCGATCTTGCGGCGCAACGCGCTGATGTACACCTCGACGATGCTCGGATCGCCGTCGTAGGCGAAGTCCCAGGCCTGTTCGAGCAGCTCGGCCTTGGAGACCACCTCGCCCGGGCGCCGCGCGAGCGCGTGCAGCACGGCGAACTCCTTCGGCGTGAGCGCGATCTCCGTCTCGCCGCGGCGGCAGCGCAGGCCCGCCGGGTCCACCGACAGGTCGCCCATGGTCAGGACGACCGGTCGCTCCCGCCCGCCGCGCCGGACCAGCGCGCGCAGCCGAGCGAGCAGCACCACGTACGAGAACGGCTTGGACAGGAAGTCGTCCGCGCCGGTGTCCAGCGCCTCGGCCTCGTCGTACTCGCCGTCCTTCGCCGTCAGCATCATGATCGGCGTCCAGTTGCCGGCCTCCCGCAGGCGGCGGCACACGGCGTACCCGTTGAGCAGCGGCAGCATCACGTCGAGCACGATCGCGTCGTACCGCTGCTCGGTCGCCATCCACAGGCCCTCGCGGCCGTTGTGCGCCACGTCGACCGCGAATCCCTCCTCCGCCAGCCCGCCCCGCAGCAGGCCGGCCAACCGCTCCTCGTCCTCCACCAGCAGCACTCGCATGACCACAGCCTGACGGAACGGACCTCAAGACGACCTGAAGATCACTTCAGCCGGCTTCAGGAGCGCCTCAGCCGGCGAACGGGACGCTGGCGCCGGCCCCAACGAGGGGGCCACCGAGAAACAGGAGGTGCACCATGCGCATCCGCCGGATCGTCCTCGTCAGCGCGATCACCCTGGGGCTCGCCGGCACGGGCGCCGCGGCCGCCAACGCCGCCGGGGCCCTGCCCGGCTCCGAGGGTCCCTCGGGCCACCCGGCGACCTGCCCCGCACCGGGCGGCGCGGGCGTCGACGACGTCCAGGTGAAGGACGGCAAGATCTACCACAACGGGAAGCTGGTCGGCACGGCCAAGCCCGGCGAGCCGGTGGCGGTGAAGGACGGCAAGGTCTACGTCGGCAAGGACGCCGAAGCGCTGCCGAAGCCGCCGGGCGCCCCGGACCTCCAGGTGAAGGACGGCAAGGTCTACCTCGACGGGAAGCTGGTCGGCGAGACCAAGCCCGGCGTCCCGATGGTGGTCAAGGACGGCAAGGTCTACACCGGCGCGGACGCCGAGGCGCTGCCGAAGCCGGGCGAGGCCGAGGGTCCTGTCCTGGCGGTCGTGGGCGGCAGCACCGGCGACGGCACCGGTGACAAGGGATTCGTCTGCGCGACGGAAGGTGCGCAGCGCCGCCAGGACTAACGCGCGGGCGCACGCGGCACCCGGGCGCGACCGCGTCTCCCTGACGGAGGGCGCGGTTCCGCCCGGTGCTCGCGGCCGCCCGCGGCTGGTCCACCTACTCCGCGGCGTCCGCGAGGTCGGCGGCGTAGGCGTCGAGGGCGTCGCGCAGTGCGGCCCGGGAGGTGATCCCCAGCTTGGGGAAGATCCGGTAGAGGTGGGCGCTGACCGTGCGGTGGCCGAGGAAGAGCTTCTCGCCGATCTGCTTGTTGGTGAGCCCGGTCGCGGCGAGCTGGGCGATCTGCAGCTCCTGCGGCGTCAGCCGCTCGACCCGGCCAGCGGACCGGCCCGGCCCGGCCGCGACCGCCGCGGCGGGACCCGCACCCGCGGCGGCGCCCGCGCCCTTGTCCGCGCCCGCCGAGGCCGCGTCCGCCTGCTCGGCGGCCAGGCCGACGGCCGATGGGGACAGTGGCCGGGCCGCGACCGTCACACCGGCGGCGCGCAGCTCGGACCGCGCCCGGTCGGCCCACAGGCGGGCACCGAGCCGGTCGAACGTCTCCAGGGCCTCGCGCAGCGGCCGGCGGGCTCGGATGATCTCCCGGTCGCGCCGCAACGCCTCGCCGTGGGCGAGCTGTAGCCGCGCATGGTCGAACGTCCACCGGGCCGCGTCCGCCACGGCGAGCGCCGCCTCGAACGCCTTGGCCTGCCGGTCCGCGCCGTCGGCGACGAACGCCTCGGCGCCGGCGACGAGCAGCGCCAGCCGCGGCGAGACGGCCGCGAGGTCCGCCTCCTTCGCCGCCGCCACATGGGCCCGTGCCTCGTCGAGCCGCCCGGTGCGCACCGCGGCCTCGACCAGGTCGCCGACCGCCCACAGCGCGTGCGGAGCGTGCGAGACCAGCGTGCCGGCCGGGCTGATCCGGACGGCGTGGGCGTAGGCGTCCTCGTAGTCGCCCTGGGCCAGCGCGGCGACGGCGCGGGCGTGCCAGACGAACGCCTGCTGCTGCACGATCCGGCGCGGCTCGACCCAGGCGGCGGTCGTGTCGCTGTACACCCTGGCCGCCTCCAGGTCACCCCTGGCCGCGGCGATCATCGCCAGGACGAAGCGGAACGCGCCGGCGAGCAGTTGGTAGCCGAACGCGGCGACGAGGCCGAGGCCGTCCTCGGCGATCGCGGCCGATTCGTCCCACTGGCCGCGCAGGTAGAAGTCGACGGCGAGGAACGTCAGCCCGCTGATCACGCTGATGATCGAGCCGTCGTCACGTTCGCGGGCGACCATCCGCCGGCACAGGTCGCGGTACTCGTCGAGCGCGTCGACATACTGGGCGGCGAAGCACAGCCGGCTCACCTGCCAGGGCTGCGGGTCGGACGACAGCCCGGCGGCCGTCGCCCGCAGCCGCTCGCGCGCCCCGTGGGCGGTGCGGGCCGGGTCGCCCAGGGTGTCGTGGCATAGCCACATCAGCTCCACGAGGATCGTCCCGCCGCCGCCCGAGGTGTCGCCCCCGGCGCCCACGCCGCCCGCCGCGCCGCTCCCGCCGCCGCTGGCGGCGGCGGTGGCGGTGGCGGTGAGGCGCGCGCGGGCGGCGACGAGCGGTTCCCACAGTTCGGCGCGGCCGCCGTGATAACACATCACCAGCAGCATGAACAGCGTCTCGTTGACCCAGTCGGCCTCGACGGCGCTGTCCGCGGCGGCCAGTGCGGTGACGAGCAGCCGGTGGGCGGCATCGACGTCGCCCTCCCGGTAGGCGAGCAGGCTCGCCTCGGTCGCCGCCTCGTGGCTGAGCCGCGCCCCCGTCGTCTCGGTCGCGGCATGGATGCGGCGGGCCTCGCCGAGCAGCCGGTTGGCGATGTCGAGCTGGCCGCAGCGGTTGGCGTTGTAGGCGGCCTCGGCGAGCCGGCGGGCCCGGTCGACCGGCGCCGGCGTGAGCCCGGCGGCGCGGATCAGGGTGCGCATCGCCGCCGGGGCGCTGCCGCGGGCGAGCGCGCGGTGCGCCGCCTCCTCCAGCGCGTCCGCGACCTCCTCGTCCGGGCCGAGCGCCGCCTCGGCCAGGTGCCAGGCCCGCCGGTCCGGGTGGGCGCGCAGCACCCGGGCGAGCGCACGGTGCGCGGCCCGCCGGTCGGCGCTGGACGACATCTGCACCACGGCGGACCGGATCAGCGGATGGCGGAACACGACCTGCCCGTCGGCATGGTCCGCGCGGACCAGGTCGGCCGCCTCGGCCGGCGCGAGGTCGTCGATCGTCGGCGCGGGCGCGTCGGCCCCGCCTGGGCCGTCGGCCCCACCGGCGGCGAGCAGGACGGTGACCAGGTCCGCGGCCGGTTCGAGCGCGGCGATCAGCAGCAGCCGGTGCGTCGGCACCGACAGCGCGCGCACCCGGCTGGCGAACAGCGCCTCCAGCCGGCGCGAGAGCGGCAGTTGGGCGGGCAGCACCTCCCGGCCGGCGAGCTGTGGCTCCGTCAGCAGCGCCGGCAGCTCCAGCAGCGCGAGCGGGTTGCCCGCCGCCTCGCCGAGCAGCCGCTCCCGGGCGCGCGGCGCGAGCCCCGGGTGGCGGGCGTCGAGCAGCGCCGCCGCCTCGTCGCCCGGCAGCGGAGCGACCTCCAGCTCGGGCAGCCCGATGCGGTGGAAGACGGTGTCACCGCCAGGCCGGGCCGCGGCGAGGAAGAGGATCGGATGGCCGGCGATCCGCCTGGCGACGAAGCCGAGGACGGTCGCGCTCCAGGTGTCGATCCAGGAGATGTCGTCGACGAGCATCAGGACCGGCGTCCTCGAGGCCGCCGCGACCAGCAACGCGAGCGCCCCCGACGAGACCACCAGTGGCTCGGGGTATGGCCCGTCCGTCAGACCCAGCACCTGGTTCATCGCCGCCCGCTGGCCGGAGGGCAGGTCGTCGACCAGGTCGCGCAGCGGGTAGAGCATCTGGTGCAGCGCCGAGAGGCCGATGTCCGCCTCGAACTCGACGCCGGAGACCCGCAGTACCTGGATCGCCTCGGCCCCGGCCCGCGCGGCGGCGGCGTCCAGCAGCGCGGTCTTGCCGATGCCCGGGCCGCCGCGCAGCAGCCAGGCCGCGCCGGTCGGGGCAGGCCTGGTGAGCCCGGTGAGGAGCGTGTCGACCAGCTCGAGCGCTTCCCGCCGCCCGACCAGGCCGACACCGCCACCGCCCAGGCGTGGTCCCGGTCCGCCGTGACCTGACCAACCGTGACCTGACACCGACACGTGTCGAACGACCTATTCTCTTCTCCCCGCGAGGGGCCACCGGTCGCCGCCCGATCGCGGGCAGGGATCGCCGCGACCAGGCGCAACTACCTACAAGTGGGGTGCGATGCGCTGATAGCGATCCTAGGCTGACCCGGCGCCCGATCACACGGGTGTGAAAAGAAGGACTTACCGCGGGCCCTCACCGCGGCGCCCTTGGCGCGGCGACGCCATGGACCGGTCAGACCGTGGCCGGTCAGGCCGTGGGTGGCTCAGGCAGCGCGGCGAGATCCTCCGCGGTGAGCTCCCAGGCCGCGGCGGCGGCGTTGGCGGCGACCTGCTCGGGTCGGGTGGCGCCGGCGATCACGGACGAGACGCCGGTCTGCGCCGCGAGCCAGGCGATCGCCAGCTCCAGGATCGTGCGGCCGCGCTCGCGGGCGAACGCGGTCAGGTCGTCGATGTAGGCGAAGTTCTCGGGAGTCGCCGCCTGGGCGAAGTACGGCGCCGCCGCCAGCCGGCTGCCGGCCGGGAACGGCTGGCCCGCCGCGTACTTGCCGGACAGCAGGCCCGAGGCCAACGGGAAGTACGGGATGATCCCCATGCCGGCCTTGACCGCCGCCGGGACGATCTCCGCCTCGACGGCGCGGTTCAGCAGGCTCCACTCGACCTGGGCGGCGGTGAACGCCGCGACCTTGCGCTCCTCGGCGAACGCCGCCCGCTCCTCGATCTCGGCGGCGGTCACGTTCGAGCACGCGACGTGCAGCACCTTGCCCGCGCGGACCAGATCGTCGAGGGCCTCCATCGCCTCGGCGTTCGAGCCCTCGGCGTCGACGAAGTGCTGGTAGTAAACGTCGATCCGGTCGGTGCCGAGCCGGCGCAGGCTGAGTTCGGCGCCTTCCAGGATCCGGGTGCGCAGGATGCCAGGCGTGTAGGGCTCGCCCTTCGGGCGGCTCATCACCTTGGTCGCGATGACGACCTCGTCGCGGCGCGGGCCGAGCGCGGCGCCCAGGAACTCCTCCGAACGCCCCCCGCCGTACATCTCCGCGGTGTCGAAGTGGGTGATCCCCGCGTCGAGCGCCGCCCCCACGACGGCCGCGCTCGCCTCGGCGTCGATGCGCATGCCGAAGTTGTTGCAGCCCAGCCCGACGACCGACACGGCGGGTCCCGTCGCGCCCAGTGGTCGCGTCCGCATGCGCCCTCCCGAAAGATCCCAGCTCCCGACGGCGACACTACGACCCTGCTGGTGGTGGCGCTCGCGCACACACGTCGCAACACAGATCCCGGCAGATGCGACATGTGGGAGAATCACCCCGTGAGACGCGGGGGCCACGGTGAGCATCGATCCGGGTAGCGCGGACACCGACGAGGCCGCGCCATCGGTGCCACTGGCACTGGCCGCTCCGGCGGGGTTCGTGCTGGGAGACCTCCAGATCGGGGAGCTGCTCGGGCGGGGCGCGACCGGGGAGGTGCGCGGGGCGGTCGGGCCGGACGGTGAGACGGTCGCGGTCAAGCTGCTGCGGCCGGAGCTGGCCGACGAGCCGCAGGTGGTGGCGCGGCTGCTGCAGGAGTGCAAGCTGGTCGCCCGGATCGCCGACCCGCACGTCGTGCGGATCCATCGCCTCATCGCCGAGGGCGACCGGGTCGGGATCGTCATGGACCACCTTCCCGACGGCGACCTGCGCGCCCTGCTGCGCCGCGAGGGCGCCCTCCCGCCGGCGGACGCGACCCGGCTGGCGGGGCAGATCCTGCTCGGCCTGCGCCGCGCGCACGAGGCCGGGGTGGTGCACCGCGACGTCAAGCCGGAGAACGTGCTGCTGCGCGGCCGTGACGCCGTGCTGACGGACTTCGGCATCGCCCGCCAGCTGGAAGGCCCGGCACTCACCCGCAGCACCGGACTTCTGGGCACCCCCGCCTACCTCGCCCCCGAGCTCGCCACCCACGAACCGTCGACGCCGGCCGTCGACGTCTACTCCGCCGGCTGCCTGCTCTACGAGCTGCTCACCGGATCTCCGCCGTTCGTCGGCGGCCCGGCCGTGACCGTGCTGCTGCGCCACCTGAACGAGCCACCGGCCCGGCCGGACGGGCTGGCTGATCCCCTGTGGGACGCGGTCCTGGCGATGCTCGCCAAGCAGCCTCATCTGCGCCCGACCGCCGAGCACGCCGCCGCGACGCTCGCCGTGCTCGCCCCCACGCTCGCCGGCCTGCCCGCCCGTCCGTGGGCTCCGCCCGCGGCCGCTGGCACGTCCGGCCCGACGCCCCGGCCGGACGCGAAGCCCGAGCAGAACGGGAAGCCCGAGCAGAACGCGAACCCCGGACAGAACGCGAACCCCGAACGCGACGCGGAACCCACGCCGGACCTCAACGCCACCCGCACCAGCGGCCCCCGCGGCCCGTACGCGCTCACCGGCCCGGTCTCGCCGGATCCGACGGGCGCCAGCCGTCTCGCACTGGAGTCCGGGCCGGAATCCGGCGCGGGGACCGGCGAGTCCGACGACGTGTTCACCACCCGTACCAGCGCGCCCCGGTCCAGCTCCTGGCGCCTGGGCCAACCGATCCCGCCGGGCCCGAACCAGGCCGGACGGGCGGGTCGTTGGTTCCCACGCCGCGCGGCGGTGCTCATCCCGGTCGTGGTGGTCCTCGTCCTCGCGCTCGTCGGCACCGGCCTGGCCGCGGTGCTGCGCCACGGCCAGCAGGCCGACCTCGCCGGCGACACCTCGGGGATAGCCGCGTCCTCGTCCGTCGGCGCGGCGGGAGCCGGGGCGAGCGGCGGCCCGTCCACGTCACCGACGACACCGTCGGCGGCGACGTCCGACGACGGAAACGGGAGCGCGACAGCCGCTCCATCGCCGACGCCGACGGGTCCCGGCGCAGGCTTCGGCAGCAGGGCCACCACGGCGAGGACCCCCGCCGCGCCGTCGGTGCCCGCGCCGGCGCGGCCGTCGGTCACGGCCGCCCCGCGCTCCGGTGTCGTCCTGCTCACGATCAACCAACCGTCCGGCGGCGAGGTCACCGGTTACCGGATCAGCGGCGATGGCGCGGCGGGGCGGTCCGTGCCCCCCGCCCGCCAGGTCACGGTCGCGGTACCCGACTGCGACACCCACACGTTCGTCGTCACCGCCGTCGGCCCCGGCGGCAGCGCCGACTCCGCCGCCGTCAACGCCGTCGGCTGCGTGCCGCCCGGCCCGGTGACGGGAGTGGTCGCCACCGTCGACCAACTGGCGGGCAACGGCTCCGGCACCGTGACGGTGCGCTGGTCCGCACCCGCCGACCGCGGCGGTGCCGGCAGCGTCGACTACGTCGTCACCATCACGCGGGACAACCCCAACTACCCGCCGTACACCGTGACGACCACGGGCACGGTCTACACGCACTGCATGCCGGCGGGCCGATGCCCGGAATACGTGACCGCCATCCAGGCCCGCAACTCCGTGGGCCTCGGCCCCAAGGTCCCGGTCCCGAACTACTAGCCTCCCGCAGATCTCCGGGGACAGCGGCGGGCAGGTGGCCGAACGCTCGTTCTCGTCCACTGGCGGCGATCACCGAGGTTCGACCGGCGAAACTCAGGCCATGATCGCCACCTGGGTATGCCAACCGATGCCACACACCCCGATTTGTCGTATTTACGCATACCCGGCCCGCGATCAACGCGGCCGGCAGCGTCCAGGGGCGCCAAAGATCGCCGGCCGAGTATGCGAGCTGGTCCTCCCCCTCGGCGGACGAAGCTCACGAGGGGGCGCCCGGCACCCACTCCCCGACGCGATCCGCGCCGTTGTCAGGCCGTGCGCCGGCGAGCCCGACGGTGTACTGCGCACAGGGTCTGCCACGCTTTGTTCATGGGGGATGGAACCGGCAGCAGCGGTGCCGAGCGGCTGTTCGTAAGCGTTGCTGGGCCGGACCGGCCTTGGGCTCGGTGGATCGCCGACCGGCTCCAGCGCGCCGGCTACGATGTCGAATACGAGGAATGGCACTGGCCAGCGGGCAGCAACCTCGTCGAACGCACCGAGTCCGCGCTCGCACGCGCCGACCGGGTCATTGCCATCGTCTCAGAGCACTATCTCGCCAACGGCACACACGGCGCGGCCCAGCGGCGGGCCGCCCTGGACGAGGCGCGTGAGCGCGAGGGTTTCCTCGTTCCGGTCATCGTCGGCCACTGCGCGCTCACACCCCTGTTGAAGGCGCTGATGCCGCTCGACCTCGTCGGCTGCGACGAGATTCAGGCGGATGAACGTCTGCTCGCCGGCCTCCGGCCGCCTGGCCAGCCGGCAACGGTGCCGTGGCCCGGGCCATCCCGCGAGACGTCCGGGGCACCGGCGGAAGCTGTCGCCCCGCCAGCACCGTTCCCCGGCGGCCCCGGCGCGCCGTCGGCGGTAAGGGCGCCGCGCGACTGCGTGACGGTTCTGCACCTGCCCTCGCTCCGGGCCGGCCAGGCGGACACACCGGTGCCGGTCGACGAACTGGGAGATCTGATCGCCCGGGACGTGGCCGGGTTCGGCGCCGGGTGGGCTCCGGATCTCGTGGTCGTGACCGGGGACCTCGCGGAGCACGGCCGCGCGAGCGAGTACCGGCGGGCCGTCGAGCTGTTCGACCGGCTGCTCGGCGAGTGGGGCCTGCCCAGAACTCGGCTCGCGATGGTGCCGGGCCGCAGGGATGTCAATCCGGCGGCGTGCCGTGCCTACTTCGACAGCTGCGAGGCGGACGAGGTCGAGCCGCAGCCACCGTTCTTCCCGAAATGGCGCCACTACGCCGCGATGATCGAGGAGTTCTACGGCGACGTCCGGGCGACGTCGGCGGACGGGCCCGTGTTCACCATCGGTCAAGAATGGTCGCTGTTCCGCGTCGACGAGCTGAGACTCGTGATCGCTGGAGTGAACTCGACAATCGCGGCGACGAGCCCGGACGACGATCGTCCCGAGTTGGGCGACGCCCAGTCTCGGTGGTTTGCCGAGCGACTCGCCGACTACGCGCGCCGCGACTGGCTACGGCTGGGCATCATTCACCAGCTACTGAGAACGGACCCGTCCTGGGACGACATCAGTGGCGCCCAGCAGGTATACCGCGGCCTGAACCTAGCATTCACCGGAGATCTCAGCGCCAACCAGATTTACCGGGTCGAATCGATCCTGCTCGGCGCGCGGGTACGGGAGGCAGCAGCCAAGGCACCCGTTGCCCGAAGGCCCGGCCCCGGCGCCAGGCGGACCGGGGACGCCCCCACACCCGACGCCGACGGTCCGGCCTATGGCCTGGTGCGGATCGACCCGGCGGGTATGACCCGTAGAACGCGCGGGTGGGATACCGCGTCTCGCCGGTGGCATGACAGTGGAGGTCCGCCGCCGAGCGGCCCAACACGTGCAACGCAGGCATCGACTGGCGATCCGGCGACCTCCGGGCCGCGGCTCACGCACTGGCCGGTACTCACCGTCTCGGACGACGTCGACGGCACGGGCGGCCGGCGGCTCGCACAGTCCTGGAAGGCGACCGAGGCGACCTTCCCCGCCGCCCTGGCAGAGGACCGGGCCCTGGAGGGAGCGATCAAGGAGGCGCTGACGTCGCACAGGTCGGAGCCGGCGACGCGGGAGCGGCTGATCGACAGGGTCGCCGAGGTGGCTCGGCTGCGCCACGCCGCCAGCCACGGATCGGCCACGGTCATCGAGATCGCCGCGACCGCGGACAGCCCCAGATACCTCCGGGTGACCTCACGCGACGGCGCGATCGTCGCCCAGCATCCGGTCGGAGTGCTCGAGGGCGCAGCGGACCCGGCGGACGTCGACCTGTTCGCCACGCGTGTACACAACGTGTACGGCGCATTCGACCCGAGTCTGGTCTCGGTCCTCGTCTACGGCGGCGCGCCGGCGCCAGCCGTGCTGGTCAGGGCCGCTTACCGCCAGGGCATCCAACTGATGAGCTTCGTCGAATACCAGGGGCTCATCGACCTGCGTTCGTATGTGGACGCGCAGACCGGCCGTCTCGATCGCGACCCCCTCTACCCACCGTCGCTGTACCTACCGCAGGGATTTCGAGCTCTCGACCTCGTGCGCGGCGGCGCCGACACGGCCGAGCGGGACGCGCTGGATCAGCTCACCGAATGGATCGGTGACGACCAGGGCAGGATGGTGCTCGTCCTCGGCGACTTCGGCCGTGGCAAGACCTTCCTGCTGCACGAACTCGCGCGAACGCTGCCCGAACGCCTGCCGCACGTCATCCCGATGCTCGTCGAGCTTCGCAGCCTGGAGAAGTCCCTCGGCCTGGACGAGCTGGTGGCCGCGCACCTCGTCGGCCACGGCGTGAGCCGCTTCGACCAGGAACGGTTCCGGTACATGCTGCGCAGCGGCCGGGTCGTCCTGCTGTTCGACGGCTTCGACGAGCTGGCGTTGCGGGTCACCTACGAGCGCGCCGCCGAGCACCTCACCACGCTGCTCGGCGCGCTCGAAGGCCAGGCCAAGCTCGTCCTGAGCAGCAGAAGCCAGCACTTCCGCTCCGACGACCAGGTCCGCACCGCGCTCGCCCAGCGGCTGGATCTGGCCACCGGCCGGCGCGTCATCGAGCTGAACGACTTCACCGAGGCGCAGATCGAGGAGTTCCTGACCCGCTTCTACGACGGCGACGCCGACCAGGCCAGGCAACGCCTCGCCTTCATCCGCGGCCTCGAGGGGCTACTCGGGCTTGCCCGCAACCCGCGCATGCTCAGCTTCATCGCCCGCCTCGACGAGGACCGGCTGCGCCATGTCCAGGCCGCCACCGGCACCATGACGCCGGCCGACCTGTACACGGAGCTGCTCGACGCCTGGATGGAGTCCGAGTCACGCCGGGCGCATCCGACCGGTGCCGTGCCCGGACTCACCACCGACGATCGCTTCCGAGCGGTGAAGGCGCTGGCGCTCGAGCTCTGGCAGTCCACCGACCGCACCGTCAGCAGCCGGCAGCTCGCCGAGATCACTGAGCGCGTCCTGACMACGCTGGATGCCMACGGCCTGGACAAGCACCATGCCGCCCACCAGGTMGGCTCCGGCACCCTGCTCGTGCGCGCTGGCGACGACGCCTTCACGTTCGTGCACCAATCGGTCATGGAGTACCTGGTCGCGACCGCTTGCGCCGAGGGGTTGCGCACCCCGAGCGGGGGCGTCTTCGACCTGCTCGACCGCCGCGTGATGTCGACCCTGATGGCCTCGTTCGTCGCCGACCTCGCGGGGACCGGCAGTGTCGTCCGCTGGGCCCGGGTGGTCCTTGGCAACCCGGCGGCAACCAACGCCGCGCGACACAACGCCCTCACCCTCGCCCGCACGCTCGACAGCGAGGCCAGCCGCGGTGCCCGGCTCGCCGGTGCCCGGCTGGACGGTGCCGACCTTTCCGGCCTCGACCTCACCGATGCCGACCTCACCGGCGCCGACCTCACCGGCGCCACGTTGACGAACACCGTGCTACGCGGCKCCCGGCTGGACGGGGCGATCATGGTACGGGCGACGCTCACCGAGACGAACCTCGACGGCACGCGGTTGGTGGGCACCGACCTCACCCAAAGCCGACTGACCCGTTGCTCCCTGCTCGGCATAGCCGTCGAAGGCAGCCTCTGGTACCGAGCGGCTGTCGTCGGTTGTGTCCTGGATGTTGAGACCTCCGACCACCCTGCGCTGAGCGCGGCCGGGATGACCGGTCGCGACGCCCCGGCCGTTCGGATACGCCCAGCCTCAGCCTCGGCCTCAGCTCCCACCTTCTCGTCAGACGGCAGCCTGCTCGCCTACGCGGCAGGCAACATGCTCGTCCTCGTCGACACAGAAACCGAAACGATCGTTGCATCGCTCACTGCCGACACCGGCCGAATCGAACTGATCCATTTCTCCCCCAGCAACGACCGCATCGCGGCTGCCATGGGAGACAAGA
>NZ_MBLN01000079.1:0-104220 GCF_001854645.1 Pseudofrankia sp. EUN1h
GGATTCGGGCCGTCTCCTACTCCCCCGACGGCATCCACCTCGCCACCGCGGGCATCGACGGAACCATCCGCATCTGCGACACCACCACGGGCACCACCCGACACGTTCTGCACGGACATTTCGACGACGTCACCGACGTACAGATATCCCCGGACGGCCTTACCGCCACGAGCATCAGTCGCGACGRCACCTGCCGGCTCTGGGAGCTCGCGAATGGGCAGCTGCGTGCCATTCTTCTCGGCCTGAGGAACGGTGGCTGGGCCACGCTCTGGCCGGACGGGAGCTACACGGCCGAGGGCGAGGTCGACGGCGATTTCTGGTGGCAGCTACGCCTCTGTCGGTTCGGCCCGGGAGAGCTCGACCCGTATGTCGAGGGTCTGAGGGCGATTCCGCCGCCGTCGGCAGAAGGATGAATGCTGGCAGTAGGGAGCAAATGAAGCGGCCGGCGCCGGATGGTCGCCTGGCCGGCTTTACGGCAGCGAAGCCGGCCAGGCGCACGACCTTCCAGACCGGCCGAACGCGAGATTCAATGACCCATGGAGTGCGCCCTGGTAAGCGATCTCAGTCCAAGGCGACGGTGATGTCCGGGCCGGTGGCCTTGCGGACCTCGTCGACCGTGACGTCGGGCGCGAGCTCGCGCAGGACGAAGCCGGTGCCGGGGACTACGTCGAGCACGGCGAGGTCGGTGATGACGCGGTGGACGCAGGCCTTGCCGGTGAGTGGCAGGGTGCAGGTCTCGACGAGCTTGTGGCTGCCGTCCTTGGCGGTGTGCTCCATCATGACGATGACCCGGCGGGCGCCGTGGACGAGGTCCATCGCGCCGCCCATGCCCTTGACCATCTTGCCCGGGATCATCCAGTTGGCCAGGTCGCCGCTGGCCGCGACCTGCATCGCGCCGAGCACGGCCACGTCGACATGGCCGCCGCGGATCATCGAGAACGAGGCCGACGAGTCGAAGTACGCCGCTCCGGGCAGGACGGTGACCGTCTCCTTGCCGGCGTTGATGAGATCCGGGTCGACGGCGTCCTCGGTCGGGTAGGGCCCGACGCCGAGGACGCCGTTCTCGCTGTGCAGGACGACGGTGACGCCCGGCGGAAGGTAGTTCGGGACGAGCGTCGGCAGCCCGATCCCGAGGTTCACGTACTGGCCGTCGGAAAGCTCCTGGGCGACGCGTGCGGCCAGCTGGGCGCGCGTGCGGCTCATGCCGTCACCGTCCTCTTCTCGATGCGCTTCTCGACGCCGGGCGCGTGCAGGACACGCTGGACGAAGATGCCGGGAGTGTGCACCTCGGCCGGGTCCAGCTCGCCCGGCTCGTAGAGCTCCTCGACCTCGGCGACGGTGATCCTGCCGGCGGAGGCGCACAGCGGGTTGAAGTTCGCCGCGCTCTCCCGGTAGATCAGGTTGCCGTGCCGGTCGCYCTTCCAGGCGTGGACCAGCGCGAAGTCGCAGACGATCGCCCGCTCCAGCACGTACTCCGTGTCGTCGAAGACGCGGGTCTCCTTGGGTTCGGAGGCGAGCGCGATACCGCCCTTGCCGTCGTAGCGCAGCGGAAGGCCACCGTCGGCGATCTGGGTGCCGACGCCCGCCGGGGTGTAGAAGGCTGGGATGCCCGCGCCGCCGGCACGCAGCCGCTCGGCGAGCGTCCCCTGCGGGACGAGCTCGACCTCGAGCTCGCCGGCGAGGAACTGCCGCTCGAACTCCTTGTTCTCCCCGACGTAGGACCCGGTGGTCCGCGCGATCCGGCCGGCGCGCAGCAGCATGCCCAGGCCCCAGCCGTCCACACCGCAGTTGTTGCTGACCGTCCGCAGCCCGGTCACGCCGGCATCCAGAAGCGCCTGGATCAGCACACTCGGAATACCGCACAACCCGAAGCCGCCGACCGCCAACGACGCGCCATCGCCGATGCCCGCCACCGCGTCGGCCGCGACCGCCACCACCTTGTCCACCGCTCACCCGCCTCCCGAGTCGCCCACCAGGTCAGACCATCCTGCCCGACGACAGCCCACCAGTTAGCGCCCGCTAACCGTCGTCAGGTTAGTGGTGCCGATCTGGACCCGTCCAGCGCCGGCCGGCTCGACCTCGTCACTGTTCGTCCCAGCCCGTCCCGTCGATCGTCCCAGCCCACCCGCTGATCGCGCCCGCCCACCCCGCCGCTCGGGAGCGGATCAACTTCGCGACACTCCGCGCTGGGCGACGCCGCCGCGGGGTCAGCATGTCCCCTGGGGCGGCTCTCGACATCCTTCCCGGACCGCCGTCCCGCGAGGAGGGGTTCCGGAGCATGAGCCGCCCGCGGGAAAACCCGCCGTACGCCGTCGACATCGTGCTGTGCATCGACGTGACCGGCAGCATGTCCTCGATCATCGAGACGGTGAAGAACGACGCCCTGACGTTCCACAACCGCCTCGCCGACACGGTCGCGGCGAAGGGCAAGTCCCTGGGCCAACTACGGCTGAAGGTCATCGCCTTCCGGGACTTCGGGGACCGGGCGGACGACGCCATCGCGGAGTCGGAGTTCTTCATGCTCCCGAAGGAGGCGAAACAGTTCCAGAAGTTCGTGCGGGCGCTGCGCGCGACCGGTGGTGGCGACGCRCCGGAGTCGGCGTTGGAGGCGCTGGCGCTGGCGATCCAGGCGTCCTGGGAGCGCGAGCTGCCCCGCGCCCATCACGTCATCGTCATGTTCACCGACGCGCCGGCACACCCGCTCGGCTTGCACCGGTCCAAGGCCACCGCCCACTACCCCAAGAACATCGCCAAGGACTTCGACGCGCTGTTCGACCAGTGGGGCCACGAGGACAGCACATCCGCGCTGATGGACCCGTCGGCGAAGCACCTGGTGCTGTTCGCCCCCGACGACTCTCCCTGGACCGGCATCTCCGAGACCTGGGACAACACGCTGCACGCCCGTTCCCGCGCCGGCCACGGCCTCGACGACGTCTACATCGAAGAGATCATCTCAACAATCGCCCATCGTCTGTGACCCCGTCAGCTGTCACGGCGATGAGCAAGTGAGACGGCGGCCGCGAGGGCGACGGCGGTGTAGGCCGCGGCGACGGCCAGGCCGTGCCAGGGGCCGGCAAAGTAGTCGGGGCGTTGCACGGTGTGTTGGATGGAGAAGCCGCCGAACGGTGTCCAGCGCTGTGCGAACTCCTGTATGCGGTCGCTGCTGGCGAGCAGGCCAGGTAGCAGGAGCGTCGCGACGACGACCGGAATCGCGACCGAGGTACGCCGCACGATCGCGGTGATGCCGACGGCGTAGACGGCGATCAAGGCGGTCAGTAGTCCGGTGCCGACGATCGCACGCAGGGATGGCCCGCTGAACAGGTCGGGTTCGGGGTAGCTGGGGGCGACATAACCCTGACCTCGTTGGAGCGGGCGGGCCACGAGATAGGAGGCCCAGGACGAGGCGATGCCGATGACGAGGGTGATCGCGGCGGCGACGGACGCCTTGGCGAGGATCACCCGGTGGCGACGCGGGGTCGCGGTGTAGCTGGTCGAGATCATGCCTGAGCGTTCCTCGTTGCCGATCGCTGTCGCGCCGACGACCGCGGCGATGATGACGCCGACGAGCACGCCTACGAGGGTGTTGGCGACGATGTCGTCGTCGCCGGGTACGCCGGGCGGGTCGGTGGAGGGGGTGTTGGCGACGACGAGCGCGGAGAACGCGACCGGGAGTGCGGCGAGCAGGCCCATCGCGGTGAGCATGCCGCGGCTGCCGACGGTCTTGATCCATTCCGCCCGGACGACCCTGGGACGAGTCCGGACGGTCCCGGGACGGTGAGGCGTCGCGGAGTTCGGGGTCATGGAGTTCGGGGTCATGGACGGACCTCCTCGGGTGACGTGACGACTCGCAGGTAGACGTCTTCGAGACTGGGACGGTCGGCGGCGTCGGGGCTGCCCGTCAGCAGCGAGGCGATGCTGGCGTCGGCGGCGATGCGACCGCGGTGGATCACGACGACGCGGTCGGCGATGCCTTCGAGTTCGCGCATCAGGTGCGAGGAGACGAGAACAGCCCGGCCTTCGTCGCGGAGGCTCCTCGCCAACCGGCGAAACCAGACCATGCCTTCCGGGTCGAGTCCATTCATCGGTTCGTCGAGCATGAGAATCGGTGGGTCGCCAAGAAGGGCCGCGGCAACGCCGAGCCGCTGCTTCATACCGAGCGAATATCCGCCGACCCGGCGGCGGGCGGCGGTGCCGAGACCGACCTCTTCGAGGAGCGCGTCGACTCGGGCCGCGCAGATGCCACCCGCCGCCGCCAGCCAGCGCAGATGGGTGCGGCCGGTCAGGCCGGGGTTCACGGCGGTGGCGTCGAGCAGCGAGCCGATCCGGGTGAGCGGGGCATCGAGGTGCCGGTAAAGCTGRCCCCCGACCAGTACCCGGCCCGCGCTCGGGCTGGCCAGCCCGAGCGCGATGCGCATCGAGGTCGTCTTGCCAGAGCCGTTCGGGCCGACGAGAGCGGTGACTGTCCCTGGCGGCACCGTGAACGTGACGTCATCGAGCGCGACCACGGTGCCGAACCGTTTCGTCAGCGCCTCAAATGTCAGGCCGGTTTGTGGAAGGTTCGATCGCATGGCCGGGACGGTAGGGACGGCCACGTCGGTGGCGGATCCCCCACGGGAGCGGTTGTCCGCCTCCCCCGAGCGAGCGATGCGGGATCACCGGCTGGCCAGACAGACTGGTCGGCGATGAGCACACGAGTCCGCCCGACGATCGTTGGCCGCGTCGAGGGCACGCTGGTCGGCATTCTGGCGATGCCATGGGCATGGATCGGCGCCGCGGGAACGCTCCTGGTCGCGGCAGCGGCCCAGGTGGGCCTCGACGACCGGTTCCTGACATCCATCGTGATCGCCGTGCCCCTCGGCTTCGTCGTTCGCCTCCCGCGCACGGCGGCAGCGATCGCCGTGGCCGCGGCGTTGGGCTTCCTTTTCCCGGAGGCCCAGCCAATCCCGGTCGCCGCCGGGGCAGGCCTCATGATCGTGTGCGCGGTGGCCGCCTACCGGCTGACGGCGATCGACACCTGTGTGATCGGCGCGTTGTTCCTCGTCAACGCCGTGACGCCGTTCAACTCCGCCGAGCCGGGAGCCGCCGGCTACCTGCTGCTCGCCGTCGTGACCGCGGCGCTCGGTTTCGGCCGGCTCCTGAGGAACCGAAACGCGATCATCGCGGAACACGAGGCGCTCGCCGTCGCCCATACGTCCACGCTGCGCGAGCGCTCGATCCTGGTCGACCGCGCGGCGATCGCGCGGGAACTGCACGACGTCGTCGCCCACCACATCTCGCACATCGCGATCCAGGCCGAGACCGCCCGCTACACGACGCCTGACCTGCCTGAGCTCGCCGGCACGCGACTCGCCGCGATCGGCGAGTCCGCCCGCGACGCGCTCGCCGAGATGCGACACATCCTTACGGTGATCCGTTCCCCCGCCGCACCCCGCGACGGCGCCGCGGCCAGCCCGCCCGAACCGGCTCGCGCACCCCGCCCGGGCCTCGACCAGCTCTCCGCGCTGATCGAGGCCACCCGCGTCCTGGGCACGGTGGTCACCGTCACCGTGAGCGGCAGCCCATCCCCGCTCCCCGCCGGCACCGACCTCGTCTCCTACCGGGTGATCCAGGAAGCCCTCACGAACGCCCGTCGCCACGCTCCCGGCGCCGACGTCGACCTCGCGATTGCCTACACGCCGCGCCTGCTCCGCCTGATGATCAGCAACGGCGCTCCGAACCTGGCCGGGCCCGCCGACAGCGCCGGACTCGGACTGGTCGGCATGCGTGAACGGGTCGACGCCGTGGGTGGGACCCTGCGCCACGGGCACAGGACCGACGGTGGGTTCGAGGTCGTCGCGGAGCTACCCCTCCACCGGAACCGATGACCGCGCCAGCACCAATCCGGGTGCTCGTCGCCGACGACGATGGAATCGTCCGGGCCGGTTTCTCCGCCCTGCTGGCGACCCGCGACGACATCGTCGTCGTCGGTACCGCACGCGACGGACAGGACGCGATCCGAACCGCGGCCGCACATCGCCCCGACATCGTCCTGATGGACGTCCGCATGCCCGTCCTCGACGGCATCGCCGCCACCCGCGCCATCACGACCACGCTCGCACCCGCGCCCCGGGTGATCGTTCTCACGACGTTCGACCTCGACGAGTACGTCTACGACGCGCTCTCCGCGGGAGCCAGTGGGTTCCTCCTCAAGGACGTACCGGCCACGACCCTGTTCGACGCCGTACGCGTCGTTGCCCGCGGCGATGCCCTCCTCACCCCCGACATCACCCGGCGCCTCATCGACGAGTTCGTCCGCGTCCGGCCCCGCGTCCGACCCGACCGGCTCAGCCAACTCACCGCGCGTGAGACCGACGTCCTGCGCATGCTCGCCGCCGGCCATTCCAACCCCGAGATCGCCGCTCGGCTCTACATCGCCAACGAGACCGTCAAGACACACGTCAGCAGCATCCTCACCAAGCTCGCGGCGCGTGACCGTACCCAGGCCGTCATTGCCGCCTACGAGTCCGGGCTCATCCACCCCGGCGCCCCGTAGACAGCCTCGCCGGCCCTCCGTTATGGACCGCTGACCAACGAATTCCCCAGCGTGCCCTGTGCGCGCCGCCGACGGCCACCCCGCGCTCGACAACCCCTCACACCGACCCTCGACACGCGTACCTCAACCAGATGGTTGACGTCGAAGGTCGACCGCCCTAGTCTTCTCATCAACCGGTTGGTTGAGGAATTGAGGGAGCTGAGGAGTCGAGGGAATGGTGGACCAGCTGTCCCAGGTGTTCGCGGCACTCGCCGACCCGACGCGGCGGGACCTGGTCGCGCGGCTGACCGATGGGGACGCCACGGTCGGAGAGCTGGCCGCGCCCTACACGGTCTCCGTGCAGGCGGTGTCCAAGCATCTCAAGGTGCTGGAGCAGGCGGGCCTCGTCAGCCGCGCGGACGGCACCCACCGCAGCCCGGTGCACCTGGAGGCGCAGGTCTTCGACCTGGCGACGGCCTGGCTGGAGCGGTACCGCCGCCAGGCCGAGCAGCGCTACCGCCGCCTCGACGCCGTCCTCGCCGCCATGGACGACGACGAGAACACGAACGAGAACGACACCCGCACAGGCAACGCCACGCAGAACAGGGAGAGCGCCTGATGACCACCACGAAATCTGTCAGCATCGAGGCCGACCAGAACGTGCCGCTGGTCCGGATCACCCGGGACTTCGCCGCGACCCCGGCACAGTTGTTCCGGGCGCACACCGATCCGGAGCTGTTCGCCCGCTGGGCCGGCCCCGACGGCATGGACAACCGCATCGACTACTGGGACGCCCGCACCGGCGGTAGCTGGCGTTACGTCGCCCACCGGGACGGCGCCGAGTTCGCCTTCCACGGCTCGTTCCACGAGATCCGCCCCGACCGGCTCGTGCAGACGTTCACCTACGAGGGTGTGCCCGACAGCGTCGCGCTCGAGACCCTGTGGTTCGAGGACCTCGGCGACGGCCGCACCCGGCTGCACGCCCAGTCCCTCGTCGACAGCTTCGAAGGTCGCGACGCCTTCGTCAGCAGCGGCATGGAGGTCGGCATCGAACAGGGCTACGCCAAGCTGGACGCGCTCCTGGCCGCCGGCGATGCCTGAGACGAGCCGCGAGCAGGGCATCGGCGGTTCACCCGCCGGCCTTGTGGGCCTCGCGAGCCCCGACGACCTCGTGGACCTCGTCGCGCTCGCCGACCGGCCGGCCGAACGCCACCGGCACATCGCGGCGACGTTCACCGACCGGGTGCTCGGCACCGCCGACTGGGACGCGCAGTCCCCCGTGGCCGAGTGGCGGGCACGCGACGTCGTCCACCACCTGTGCGAGTGGTTCCCGGCCTTCCTCGCGGCTGGAACGGGGATCGAGCTCGCCCACGGACCGTCGGTGGACGACGACCCGGTCGAGGCCTGGCGCGTACACGCGGGCGCCGTGCAGGCCCTGCTCGACGATCCGGCGACGGCGGACCGGATACTGCGCAACCCGCACATCGGCGAGATCCCGCTCCCGGCCGCGGTCGACCAGTTCTAGACGGTCGACGTCTTCATGCACACCTGGGACCTGGCCAGGGCCACCGGCCAGGACAGCCGTCTCGACCCAGGGCTGTGCGCCGTCCTGCTGGACGGGATGGCGGGCATGGAGGACGTGATCCGGTCGTCCGGGCAGTACGGACCGCGCGTGCCGGTCCCGGATGGGTCGGACGCCCAGACCCGGATGCTCGGGTTCATCGGCCGCGACCCGTTCTTCGCGCCGTCAGGCACGGCACCGTAAGGCTTGGCAAACGCGGTTTCGCCGGGTACGCCGGCGTCCTAGTCTCGATGGATGCTCGTCGCGGTTACCACCTTCACGGTCGCGTCMGTGCTCGTCGTGCTGCTGCCGGGGCCGGACACGCTGGTCGTGGTGCGCAACCTGATGAACGGCGGGCGCCGGCTCGGCCTGCGGGCTTCGCTCGGCGCCATGACCGGCCTGTCGATCTGGGTGGTCGCCGCGTCGCTGGGGCTGTCCGCGCTGCTGACGGCAAGCCACGACGGGTACCTCGCGCTGCGCATCGTCGGCGCGATCTATCTCGGCTGGATGGGTCTGACCACGCTGCGGGCAAGGTCCCACGGCGACCCCGGCGCGGCGGCCGAGCCTCGCCGGGGCCTGATCGGAAGCGGCTTCACCTCGGGCCTGTTGACCGACCTGCTGAACCCCAAGGTCGGGGTCTTCTTCATGACCTTCATGCCGGGCTTCATCCCCGAGGGCGCCCCGGTGGCCGCGACGTCGCTGCTGCTGGGCGGGATCTTCGTCGCGCTGGCAGCCCTCTACTACCTCACGCTGCTCGCTCTGTCGGGACCGGTGAGGCGCTGGCTGTCCGACGGCCCGGTCCGGCGCTGGGTGGACCGCGTCACCGGCCTCGTCCTGATCGCCTTCGGCGTCCGCCTCGCCGTCGAGCCCTGACGCGACAGCCGCCGATCCAATCCGATCCGATCCTGGTCGCACGAGGTTCGGGACCCAGAAGGGTTGAGGGGTCTGGCCCACCCCCGAGGCACCAGATGCAGGATGGCGGCATGAGAAGGCTGGTCGGCATCGGTGCGGCGGGGCTCGTTGTCGGCGTCGCCTTGACGCTTCTCGGGGTCGTCCTTTTCTCCATCGCGGGGGATCATCGGACACCCCGGATCGTGGCCGAGGTGTGTGACCCCTCTTTGGCCGGCAAGGGCGAAGGCTACTGCGTGCAACTCCGCGACGACGGCTCGGAACACGGCGAGTTGGGGGTGCTCCACCGGAAGGGCGCGTCCACCGCCCCTCGTGTGACGGCCTACGCCAGCCCGTTCACCTACCTCAGATACGACCTCCCGGGCTCGTTCGAGAAGTCCGTGACCTTCGCCGAGGATGGGACGATCATCGTGCGGGGGCAGGACGAGGCCGCGCTCACGCTGCCACTGGAGAACTACAAGATCACAACCTAGTGCTGTGCCCGGCGGCGTTCGTCCTGGGCCTGCGTGCGGTCGCGCGCTCATCCTGTCCGACGCCGCGGCGCGTCCTGTCAGACGCCAGGGGTAGGGAAGGGTGCTCGTCGCGCCCCTGACGTCTGACAGGACGCCCGGCCTCCCAGGTGTCCGGGGGACTGTCCCGCGGGCGGCCGGTACGGTGACCCACGACACGACGTGGGGCGCACGGCGCGCGGTGACGAGGGCGGGAGGCGGGGCGGATGCGGATCGGGATGCAGCTGGCCTACAGCGGCGGGTTCACCGAGACGGCCGCGGAGCTCGGTGACTACGAGAAGGCCGGGCTGGACATCGTCTTCGTGCCCGAGGCGTACTCGTTCGACGCGGTGAGCCAGCTCGGCTTCCTCGCCGCGCGGACGGAGCATGTCCAGCTCGCCTCCGGCATCCTGCCGATCTACACCCGCACGCCGACGCTGACCGCGATGACCGCCGCGGGGCTGGACTACGTCTCCGGCGGCCGGTTCACCCTCGGGCTTGGCTCCTCCGGCCCGCAGGTCATCGAGGGCTTCCACGGTGTCCCCTACGACGCTCCCCTGGGCCGCACCCGCGAGATCATCGAGATCTGCCGGGCGGTGTGGCGCCGCGAGCGGGTCGAGTACCAGGGCAAGCACTACACACTGCCGCTGCCGGCCGACCGGGGCACCGGCCTCGGGAAGCCGCTGAAGCTCATCAACCATCCGGTACGCGAGCGCATCCCGATCTTCATCGCCGCCATCGGCCCGAAGAACGTGGAACTGGCCGCGGAGCTCGCCGAGGGCTGGCAGCCGTTCTTCTTCCACCCGGAGCGGGCGCGTGACGTCTGGGGGGCGCCGCTCGCCGCGGGCGGGGCGCGGCGCGACCCGGCACTCGGCCCGCTCGACGTCGTCGTCGGCGCGCCGTTGGCCATCGGCGAGGGCACCGACGAACTGCTCGACCTGATGCGGCCGATGTTCGCGCTCTACATCGGCGGGATGGGCGCCAAGGGCCGCAACTTCTACAACAGCCTCGCCCAGCGCTACGGCTACGAGAAGGAGGCAGCCCTCATCCAGGACCTCTACCTCGCCGGGAAGAAGAAGGAAGCCGAGGCCGCGGTCCCCGAGGAGCTGCTGCGCGCCAACGCCCTGATCGGCCCCGAGGGCCACGTCCGCGAGCGCCTCGCCGCCTATGCCGAGGCCGGCGCGACCACCCTCACCGTCACCCCGCTCGCCGGCGACCACCGCTCCCGGCTCGCCCTCATCGAGCAGCTCCGCGCCTGGACCAGCTGACCGCGGCGCTCGGCCCGGCGTGGGCGACGCGGGCGGCGTAGGCGGCGGCGAGGTCGGCGAGCAGCGGGCCGTCGGACCACTCGTGCGCCGCGTCGTTCGTCGCGTCGTGGCGCGGCACCAGCTGGAGCACCAGGAGTAGCCGGTGGAAGCCGTCATCGATCCGGAAGACGGTCACTCGGAGTGGCCGTTCGCCGGCCAGGTCGAACGCGCGATCAACCCTGCTGCGGACCGCGTAGGTCATGCCCTGTCCGTCCAGCCCGTCCATCCGCGCGATGTCGGTCATGTCGGCCCATTCGACCGTGGGCGGCGGGGTCGGGACGACCCGCGGGCGCGGACGGCCGTCGGCGACCTCGACGACGGTACGCAGTGCCTCGTGGCGCGCGGTCACCGCCGCGAGCGCGGAGCGCAGCGCGTCAGCGCTCAGGGCACCGAACACATCCACGACCACCGCGTGGTTGTAGCCGGCCGGATCAACGGGCACAGCACGACGATGCCAGGTTCCGGCGGCCTGGCAGGATTCGAGGCGGTAAGCAGTAGTCAGTGGGCAGGTAGACAGGCAGACGTGACGCGGGCGTAGGGAGCAGGGGTGACGGTGAGTGGTCCGCCGTCGGGACCCGTCGGCAACCGCCTGCCCGACGACCACCCGGTCGATGCGCGGTCGCCGGACGTCCCGCGCCCCGTCGACCGCCTGGCGCACCCTCGGGTTCCTCTCGGCCCTCGCGTGGACGGTGACGAGTCGTCGCTGGTGACGCCGGAGCCGCGGCGACGGCGAGGAGGTGGGCTTGGCCGGGTGCTCACGACGCGTCTCGGCCATCCGCTGAAGCTCACGGCGGCGGCGTTCCTGACGACCGTCGGCGTGGTCACGCTGCTGCTGCGCCTGCCGTTGTCGGCCG
Source organism: Pseudofrankia sp. EUN1h (assembly GCF_001854645.1). Classification (NCBI taxonomy): domain Bacteria; kingdom Bacillati; phylum Actinomycetota; class Actinomycetes; order Frankiales; family Frankiaceae; genus Pseudofrankia; species Pseudofrankia sp. EUN1h. The sequence goes on from NZ_MBLN01000079.1 coordinate 11,631, forward strand.
AGGCCGGGCAGCACACGACGTTCCTGCAGGCGCTGTTCTCCGCGACCGGCGCGAGCTGCGGCGCRCTCGCGATCGTCGACACCCCGACCCACTGGTCGACGTTCGGTGAGGTCGTCGTCCTGGCCGCGATCCAGCTCGGCGGGCTGGGGTTCATGACGACGGCGTCACTGCTGGGACTGCTGGTGTCTCGCCGGCTGGGCGTCCGGATCCGGCTGCTCGCCGCCACCGAGACCCAGACGGTCGGGATCGGCGACCTCCGACGGCTGCTCCGGGGCGTCGCCCTGATCACGTTGGCCATCGAGGGCGCGGCGGCGCTGGTGCTGTTCGCTCGGCTATGGCTCGGGCACGGGATGCCGGCGGGACGCGCCGCCTACCACGGCGTCTTCCACGCGGTCACCGCGTTCAACAACGCCGGGTACGCGCTGTACAGCGACAATCTGATGTCCTTCGCCGATGACCCGGTGGTCGTGGTGACGATCGGGCTGGCCGCGATTCTCGGCGGGCTGGGGTTCCCGGTGCTGTTCGAGCTGCGCCACGAGCTGCGCACGCCCCGACGATGGTCGATGCACACCAAGGTGACGCTGCTGGGCTACGGGATCCTGCTCGTCGGCGGCATCGCGGCCATTCTCGCACTGGAATGGCGTAACCCGGCGACTCTCGGCCCGCTCGGCGCCGATGACAAGCTGCTCGGCGGTTTCTTCGGCAGCGTCACGGCCCGCACCGCCGGGTTCAACACGTTCGACTATGGCGCCGTCCAGCCGGCGACCCTGGTCGTCACCGACATCCTCATGTTCATCGGCGGCGGCAGCGCCAGCACCGCCGGTGGCATCAAGGTGACGACGTTCCTGATCCTGTTCTTCGCGATCGTCGCGGAGGCGCGCGGCGACGACACCGTCGACGCGTTCGGCCGGCAGGTGTCGCCGGCCGCGCTGCGCCAGGCGGTCGCGGTGGCACTGCTGGGAATCGCGCTTGTCGTCACCGGCACGCTGTGCCTGCTCGTCTCCAGTCCGCACACCCTCGACCAGACGCTGTTCGAGGTGACGTCGGCGTTCGGCACGGCGGGCCTGTCCACCGGGATCACCGGCGAGCTCTCGGCGTTCGGCCAGTACGTCCTGATCGCGCTGATGCTGATCGGTCGGATCGGCCCGATTACGCTGGCATCGGCGCTTGCGCTGCGGGAACGGCGCCGGCTGTACCGGCTGCCCGAGGAACGCCCGATCGTGGGCTGACCGACCCGGGCGGGTGGCGTAGGCGGCGTGGCTGTGGGAGCGGTGGGAGCGGAGGCGGGGCTGGCGTGGGCCGGGACATGCACCCGAACGCGGTACTGGTCATCGGGCTGGGCCGGTTCGGCAGCACACTCGCCGAGTCGTTGCAGCGGCTCGGACACGACGTCGTCGCCGTCGACACGKACCGTGGCCTCGTCCAGGAGTGGTCGGGGACGCTGTCCCACGTCGTCGAGGCGGACGCGACCAGCGAGGTGGCGCTGCGCCAGCTGGGCGCCGACGGCTTCAACCGGGCCGTGGTCTCGATCGGCGTCGATATCGAGGCGAGCCTGCTGGCCACCGGCACCCTGCTCGACCTGGGCGTCCCGGAGGTCTGGGCGAAGGCGATCACCCGCCAGCACGGCCGGATTCTGGAACGCATCGGCGCGTCGCACGTCGTCTACCCCGAGCGCGACGCCGGCGAGCGGGTCGCGCACCTGCTCTCCGGGCGGCTCATCGACTTCGTCGAGTTCGACAAGGGGTTCGCGGTCGCGAAGCTACGCGCTCCCGGGTCGATCTGCGGGGCGACGATGGACGTCGCCAGGCCCCGCACCCGGTTCGGGGTGACGGTCGTCGGGGTGAAGCGCCCCGGAACCGAGTTCACCCACGTCGTGGCCGACACGGTCCTCGACCGCGACGACCTGATCATCGTGACCGGCCACACCGACGAGGTCGAACGCTTCGCCGCGACCACCGGCGCCCGTCCCGCCTGAGGCTCTCCCCGTCGGAGCTTCCCGGTGGAAATCGCCGCCGTGTCGGTACCCACCGCGCCTTTCCTTCGGTCGACGCCATCGGCCCACATCCGCACATACAGTCGTATACATTATCCATCAAGCAGTGATCTCGGTTGCCCGCACGATGGCCTGGGACGCGATGGTCCGGGAGAAGGAGCGGCATGGGTGCTGTCGTGGAACATCGCGCCACCTGCCCACTCTGCGAGGCGATGTGCGGACTCCGGGTAGCCACCATCGACGGCCGCGTCAAGAGCATCAAGGGCAACCCGGACGATGTCTGGTCGCGCGGCTACATCTGCCCGAAGGGCACCGCGCTGGGGCACCTGTACGAGGACCCGGACCGGCTGCGCCAGCCGATGGTCAGGGGCGCCGACGGCACCCACCGGCCCGTCAGCTGGGACGAGGCCTGGGCCGAGGTCGAGCGGGTGCTGCGCCCAGTACTGCACGAGGACGGCGCGGCCGCGCTGACCGTCTATGTCGGCAACCCGGTCGCGCACAACCTCGATCTCGTCAAGTACATCGGCGCACTGGTCGGCATGGCGAGCGCGGTGGGCATGAAGGCGATCTACACGCCGGGCACCGTCGACCAGTGGCCGCTCAACCTGGTCAGCGCGCTGCTGTTCGGCGGCATGTGGGCCGGGCCGGTGCCGGACCTGGCCCGGACCGACCACCTCGTCATCCTCGGCGCGAACCCGGCGGCATCACAGGGCTCGATGCTGTCCGCGCCGGACATGACCGGCCGGCTTCAGGCCATCCGCGGCCGCGGCGGCCGAGTCCTCGTCGTCGACCCGCGGCGCACCGGTACCGCCGACGCCGCCGGCGAGTGGCTGCCGATCCGGCCGGGCACCGACGCGCTCCTGCTGTTCGCCCTGCTGCGAACGATGGCCGAGGAGGGCCTGGTCCGCCGGCCGGCGCACCTCGACGGCCTGGTCAGCGGTCTCGACGAGGTGCTCGCGCTCGCCGTCCCCTTCGCCCCAGAGCAGGTCGCCCGCGCCTGCGGCATCCCCGCCGAGCGGATCCGCGGCCTGGCGCGGGACCTCGCCGCCGCGCGAGCGCCCGCGATCTACGGACGGATCGGCACCTGCACGCAGGAGTTCGGCACGCTCGCCACCTGGTTGATCTTCGTGCTCAACGTCGCGCTCGGGTCGCTGGACGCCCCCGGCGGCGTCTGCTTCCCGCGGTCGGCGGCGTGGGGGCCCGGGTTCGCCCGCAGGCCCGACCAGACGGGCGAGCGCTGGGAGTTCCACCGCTACACCAGCCGCGTTCGCAAGGCGCCCGAGGTGTTCGGCCAGTTCCCGGTCAGCTGCCTCGCCGAGGAGATCGACACGCCTGGCGAGGGACGGCTGCGGGCGTTGATCAGCGTGGCGGGCAACCCGGTCATCTCCGCGCCGGCCTCGGCCCGGCTGGACGCGGCGCTGCCGAGGCTGGACGCGTTCATCGCGGTGGACAACTGGCTCAACGAGACGACGCGGCACGCCCACGTGATCCTGCCGGGGCTCTCGCCGCTGGAGCGCGGCCACGCCGACGACCTGTACTGGATGTACGCGGTCGAGTCCGCGTTCAAGTGGAACGGCCCGGTCCTCCCGGCCCCCGCCGACCGGCCGGCCGAATGGGAGATCCTGCTGCGCCTCGCTGGCACGGTGCTCGGTACGCCGGCGCCCGACGTCGACGTCGCCGCGCTGGACGACCTGTACACCGCCGGCCTCATCGGGGTCGCCGCCCGGCCGGGGCAGCCGCTGGCGGGCCGCGACCCGGCCGAGATCCTGCCCATGTTGCACGGCCGCGGGCCGGCCAGGCTGGTCGATCTGAGCGTGCGCGCCGGGGAGTTCGGCGACCGCTGCGGCGAGCGGCCGGACGGCTGGACGCTGGAGAAGGTGCGGCGGCACCCGGACGGGGTCTGGTTCGGGCCGCTGGGCGAGGGCCGCCTCGCCGAGGTACTGGACACACCGTCCGGCACGGTCGAGCTGGTGCACGACCTGCTCACCCGGGATGTCCCGCGCCTGGCCGCGCGGCTCGACCGCGCCGAGCCGGAGTTCGTGCTGACGAGCCGTCGGCACCTGCGCTCGAACAACTCGTGGATGCACAACGTGTCGGCGCTGAACAAGGGCACGAACCGCTGCACCCTGCTCATCCACCCGCGGGACGCCACGCGGGCCGGGCTGGCCGATGGCCAGCTGGCCGAGGTGTCGACGGTGGAGGGCCGGCTGACCGTCTCCGTCGAGGTCAGCGACGAGATGATGCCCGGCGTCGTCAGCCTGCCGCACGGCTGGGGTCATGACGTGGCCGGCACGCGGATGTCCGTGGCGGCCCGACGCCCCGGCATCAACTCCAACCTGCTCAACCCGGGCGACGTGCTGGACGTGCCGAGCGGCACGATCGCGGTCAACGGGGTGCCCTGCCAGGTGCGTCCCGCGACCGCCCAGGGTCAGACCGCCCAGGGCCAGACCGCGCCGGGGCAGGTCACAGCAGTGCCGTGAGCACGGTCCGGACCGCGGCGTAGTGGTCCGGACGCGGCGGCTTCTGCTCCTGGTTTCCGGCCCGCTCGCGCGAGTCCTGGGCCGCATCGAGGACGGCCGCGCCGATGACGGCGGCCGTCACCTGGGAGACGACGTCCAGGGCTCGAGCCCGGTCCGTCTCGCTCGGGCCCGCGGCCCGCAGCAACCGCCCTAGATGCCGTTCGACGTTCTCCTCCAGGATGCGGCCCTGCGCAACCTGCGTGACCAGGATCGGATGCGCGCGGAACCAGGCGAACAGACCCTCGGCGAACCGCGTGACCGTCTCGTCGAACGACGTGGCCGGCTCGGGGCCGGACGCAAACAACGTGTCGACGGCCCGTGCCATGACCAATGCGAGAAGCTCCTCGCGGGTTCGCACGTGGTAGGAGATTCCCGGCACGGTCATGCCGAGCGCGTCGGCCACCTTGCGGATGGTCACCTGGTCGAGCCCGATCTCGAGGGCGGCGTCGATGATGTCGTCGACCGTCACCTTGCGCGGGCGGCCGCGCCGGCCAGGCGACACCGGCCCGGTCCGGCTGGCACCGGCTTCTAGGTTCGCGCCGGCTTCCAGGCCTTCTCGACCTTCGAGGTCTGCCCGGCGTTCGAGGTCTGCTCGGCGTTCGGCCACGTCAGGTGACGGTAGCGGGATTGCGCACCAGCCTTCCGGGGAGCGCACCCGTCGGCTGCCCATCACGGTAGGTGACGACGCCGTTGACCATGGTGAGGGCGTAGCCCTCCGCCTTCTGCACCAGCCGTCGTCCCCCGGAGGGCAGGTCCCGGACCGCGACGGGCCGGTGCAGCGTGAGGGCGTCGTAGTCGATGACGTTGAGGTCGGCCTTGAGACCCGGTGCTAGCAGGCCACGGTCATGGAGACCGACCGCCTCGGCGTTCGGCCGGCTCAGCATCCGCACGGCCGCCGACAACGGGATTTTCGGGCCTCGGGTGCGGTCACGGGTCCAGTGGGCCAACAGCGTCGTCGGGTAGCTGCCGTCGCTGATCGTGCCGTAGTGCGCTCCGCCGTCGCCGAGCCCGATGATGGTGTGGGCATTCTGCATGAGCAGGCGCACCGGTTCCAGGCTGTCCCCCGCGTAGTTGCCGGCCGGCAGCAGGAATGCCGCGAGCCCGTCGCTGTCGACCATCAGGTCGTAGATCAGCTCTCGCGGGCTGACGCCGCGGGCGGCCGCGAGCGCGCCCACGCTCGTGTCCGGTGCCGGCTCGTAGTCGGGCACCTCGGCCATGACGTAGAGGTTGGCGTCCTGGCCGGCGAAGAACTGGAAGACGGGATTCGGGTGCTCGGCCCGCTCGGACAGGATCCGTGCTCTGCGTGCCGGATCGCGCAGCGCGTCGACGCGCTTCGCCAGCGGCAGGTGGGCGATCTGCTGGTAGCTCGGGTTGAAGACGAAGGGGTGGAAGGACAGATCCAGTCCCAGCACGACGCCGACCGGACGCGGGAACACCTGGCCGCGTATCTCAGGAAGGCCGTCCCGGTTCTCGGCCGACAGCGCCTCGAGGTAGAGCCCCGCGTGTTCCGGAAAGCGTTGCGTGGTGACGAGCGTGAAGGACAGCGGGCCGCCTGACGTCGCCGTCAGCCGCCGGAACAGGGCCACCTCGGCACGGGGGTCGTGCTCGCCCTGGCTGGCGATGAGCTGAAGAACGCCGGCGCCGGCCTGGCGCAGGCCGCGCGCCAGCGCGTGCAGCTCCGCCTCCTCGACGCCCACCGTCGGCGCCAGCTGGCCATCCGGCGTCCGGTGGCCGATGCTGCGCGACGTACTGACCCCGAACGCCCCGGCGGTCACCGCCTCGGCGACGATCCGCGTCATCTCGTCGAGATCGTCGGGGGTGGCCGCCTCCCGGTCGGCCCCCCGCCGCCCCATGACATGCACCCGGACAGCCGCGTGCGGGACCTGCGCCGCGAAGTCCACGTCCGCCGCGCGTCCCGCCAGCACCGACAGGTACTCGGGGAAGGACTCCCACGTCCACGGCAGCCCCTCCGCCATGACGATCTCGGGAATGTCCTCGACGCCCTCCAGCACCTTGACCAACAGCGCCCGGTTCTCAGGGCTGCACGGAGCGAACCCGACACCGCAGTTGCCCATCACCGCCGTGGTGACGCCATGGCCCGAGGACGGCGACAGGCGCTGCTCCCACGTCACCTGACCGTCGTAGTGGGTGTGGATGTCGACGAATCCGGGCGTCACCAGTCGCCCCCGGGCGTCGATCTCCTCCCGCCCGGTGCCGTCGACGCGGCCGACGGCGACGATTCTGCCGCCCGCGACCGCGACATCGCCCTCGAACAGCTCGCCACCGCTGCCGTCCACGATGGTCCCGCAGCGAATCACCTGGTCGAAGTCCGGGGCCACAGCCCACCTCCCGAAGAGCGATTTTTCTTACTCTAGAAAGAAAAATCTTGGCCTTCAACCGAAACGGCGAGGGCGCCGAGCGTGGGCGCGGCGGCGTGGCCAGCGCGCCCGCGCCCACCACCCCGCCCATCCCGCTGCCCCACCCATCCCGTCGCCCTGCGGATCCCGTTACCCCGCGGATCCCGTTGCCCCTCCACCCGACAGCGAATAATGTATGCAATATGCGGACGTTATGCGGGAGTTGCGTTCCGTGACGATCAGGGTCGTGCACTGGGGTACCGGCCCGACCGGCCGGCTCGGGCTTCGGGGCATCATCAACCATCCAGATCTCGAGCTGGTAGGTCTCCACGTCCACTCGGCGGACAAGGTCGGCCAGGACRCCGCCGCGCTGTGCGGCCTGCCGGATCCCACCGGGGTGACCGCTACCCATGACGCGGCCGCCCTCGCCGCTGCGGGCGCGGACTGTCTCGCCTACTTCGGCCCGGCGGCGTTCGACGGCACCGCCGTCACCGACGTCGCGCCCTTCCTCTCGGCCGGTACGAACGTGGTGACCACGTCCTTCGCCGGGCTCACGCATCCGCCTACCGCCGAGCCCGCGCTGCGGGACCCGCTGGCGGCCGCCGCGGCGGCGGGCGGGGCGTCGTTCTTCGCGACCGGCATCGAGCCGGGCTTCGCCAGCGACATCCTGCCGATGGCCCTGCTGGCGGCCTGCGACGAGATCAGGTCGATCAGGATCCAGGAGATCGCCGATTACTCCGACTACCCGGACGCCAACACTCTCCGGTTCGCGTTCGGGTTCGGCGAGGCGACGGACTTCGGCTGCTTCCTGGCCGACCCGGCGATCCTCGCCGGCGCCTGGCGGGGTGTGGTCGATGCGATCGCCGACGTGCTCCAGGTGCGGCTCGACGCGATCGAGACCGACTACGAACGCGCCGTGCTCGACCGCGACCTGGACACCGCGATCGGCACGCTGCCCGCCGGCAGCACGGCCGGGGTCCGGTTCGAGGTGCGCGGAATGCTCGACGGCAGGCGCCTCGTCGTCCTCGAGCACGTCAACCGCATGGCCGACGACGTCGCACCGCAATGGCCGCACGGCACCGCCGGCGACACCCTCGCCTACCGCGTGGAGATCGTCGGCAGCCCCACCATGCGGTGCGAGCTCGTGTTCGATCCGCCGGAGTCCGACAACGGCCTGACCGCGACCGCGATGCGCGCCGTCAACGCGATCCCCACCGTCTGCGCGGCGAGGCCAGGGCTGCTCGGCGCGGCGGACGTGTCTCTCGTCGCCGGCCGCAACATCGCGGGTCGCAGCATCGCCGGCCGGAACATCGCGGCCCGCCCGCGAACTGGTCAGGTCAGCGGCCAGACCTCCCGGTGAGGCGCCGCCGCGGCGTAGCGTCGCGGTGTGCATCGGCTTTCCTCGACTGTGGTCTGCGTCGTCGGGCCGGACCCCGCGGCCACGCCGGACAGGATCACCCGCTCGGTCGTGGCCCCGCTGGCCAGCGCGACGAACGTGACCGTCGTGCTCCCTGACGACACCCTGCCGCCCGGCGCGCGGGCGGCGGCGGCCTGGCAGGAGTGCCGCGCCGTCGCCACGCCCTACGTGGTGCACGACGCGGACCCGCTCGCCGAGGTCGCCGCCGCCTGGGTCGCCCGCTACGACGAGGCCGGCCAGGTGGGCGACCTGGAGGTCGCCGTGAGCGCGGCCGTCGCCCGGTTCCGCCGCGGCGAGGCCGACATGCCCGACAGCCTGGTGCTGCTCGATCCGGACGGCTGGCCGCCGACCCGAAGGCACTGGTACCTCGGTGTGCTCGCCGCCGCCGCGCCGGCGCGGGTGGTTCCGATTCGTTCGGACGCCCGCGAGCTGCGCCGTGCCCTGGTGGCCCTGCCCGCCGGACGCTGGTGGCCGGAACCCTCGGAGCGGCTCCTCGACGGCATCGACCGTGTCGTCCCCGACCGCGTGGGCCTGCCCGTCCGCTCCTGACCGCCGCCGCCACGCGCCACCACGCCACTCCGGGCGGCACATCCGGCACATCCGGGCTGTCCGCCGAGGCCGCCGCGATGAGTCACGCCCCGCCGGGCAGTCAGTACGTCGGGCCGCCGCGACCGTCGGTGTCCCGATGGATCCGGAGGCCAACGCGTGGGCAGGTGCGAGGAACGGGTGGGCGGAGCCCAGCCGGCGGGAACACCCCGGCCGGCGGGCACCGCCGCTCCCCCGGCGGACGAGCTCCGGTGGCGGTTCGACCCCATCTCGGGCCAGCGCGCCACCGCGGAGCTCGGCCAGTCCCGCTGTGAATCCCTCGCCGCGGCGCTGCTGGCCGCCCCGTGGGCGCGCACGGTGGTCTGCGACGTGACCGCCGTACGGATCCCGACGCTGGCGACCGTCAACGTCCTCGCCCGGCTGCGGCTCACCGCCCGCCGGCTGGGCCGCGGTTTCCGGCTGGACGGGGTCCAGCCGCGGCTGTCGCTCGTGCTCGAGCTGACGGGCCTGGCCGGCGTGCTGGCGACGGACAGCGTGCCGGCCGAGCCCGTCGCGGCCGGCTCAGCCCTCGAGGAACGGCGGGAGGCCGAACAGCGGGAACAGCCGGTCGGTGTCCAGGAAGTGGTTGACCTCGACGATCCTGCCTTCTGAGAGCTCGAGCACGATCAGCGACCACGGGACGTAGCTGTCCTCGCCCGCGCCGTCCGGCAGTGGGGAGACCTCGGACCCGGTGACGGCCGCGTGGACCGCGGTGTAGTGCTCGGCCTCGCCCGGCGCCAGCAGGTGGTACTGGCCGAAGGCCGGGCTGCCGTTGGCGACGGTCGGCACCAGCCGGGAGTTCCGGCAGGCGGAGCCGGTGCCGAGCATGAACTCGGCGATGTCGACCGGGCCGCGCAGCCAGAGCTCCAGCGGCGGCATGGTCATGGTCGCGTCCTCGTGCAGCAGCGCGGTGAGCGCCTCCATGTCGTAGCTCTCGAACGCGGCGACGTAGCGGGCCAGCAGCGAACGCTGCTCCTCGTCCGCGGGGCGCAGCTGGTCGGTCTCGGCGGCGGGCGAGGCCGCGAGGGTGGCGCGGGCCCGCTGCAGGGCGCTGTTGACCGAGGCGACGGTGGTGTCGAGCAGCTCCGCGGTCTCGGCCGCCGACCAGCCGAGCACCTCGCGCAGGATCAGCACGGCCCGCTGGCGTGGCGCGAGCCGCTGCAGCGCGACGACGAGGGCAAGGCGCACCGAGTCGCGCGCGACGGCCAGCTCCGCCGGGTCGGCCGGGCCTCCGGCGCCGGCCGCGGCGCCGGAGAACACCGCCGCGTCGGGCGCCGGCACGATCCAGGTCGCCTCCGGCAGCGGCGCGGGCAGCGCGTCCGCCGGGCCGGACGGGCCGGTGAGGTCGATCGGCCGGGCCCGCCGCGCCCGACCGGCGGCGTGGTCCGAGCAGACGTTCGTCGCGATCCGGTACAGCCAGGTCCGTAGCGACGCGCGGCCCTCGAACCGGTCCAGGCTGCGCCACGCCCGGATCATCGTCTCCTGCACGGCGTCCTCCGCCTCGAACGGCGAGCCGAGCATCCGGTAGCAGTAGCCGGTGAGCTCGGAGCGGTGGCCGGCCATCCGCTCTTCCAGCTCCGCGCGGCTGCCCACCGGCGTGCCGGCCACGAGCGTGCCGGCAACCTGTGTGCCGGTAGATCCAGTGCCGGTAGGTCCAGACGTGCCCTGCGTCATAGCCCGATGATGCACCCTGGGTCCGACAAAACCGCTAGGGCGGTCCAGCCGGACACGCCCGGCCCGGGTCGCGGACCCCGTTCGCTTGCGCGCAGGCAACATGGCCGCAACGGGCCCGGCCTAGGGTCCGCTGGTGACCGTCGTCGACTCCGCCCCCCTCGTCGCCGCCACCACCGCCACCGCCAACCGCCCCGACCAGGACGCGGCGCTCGACGCGGCGTTCCTCGCGGCGTCGGCGCGGTACTGGCACCCGGTGGCCCGATCGTCGGACGTCGGCGCGGCCCCCGTGCGCGCCCTGCTGCTCGGCGTCGAGCTGGTCCTGTGGCGCCGGCCCACCTCCGGCTCGGCCGGCCCGGGCACCGTCGCCGCGCTGGTGGACCGGTGCCCGCACCGGAGCGTGCCGCTGTCCAGCGGTGAGATCGACGCCGATGGCCGGCTGCGCTGCTCGTACCATGCCTGGGCCTTCGACGGCGCCGGTCGGTGCGTCGACATCCCCCAGCAGCCGGGCCAGCGCGTCCCGGACCTCATCGCCGCCCGGCCGGTGCGGGTCGCCGAGGCAGCGGGGCTCGTCTGGGCCTGCCTCGCCGACGAGGCGGACGAGGCGCGGCCACGGCCACGCTTCCCGGAGATCGAGGACCTGGGCTGGCCGCACTACGTCGGCACGGTCCAGGACTGGGCCGGCCAGGCCGCCCGCCAGGTCGAGAACTTCTGCGACGTCGGGCACTTCTCGGTCCTGCACACGGACACGTTCGGCAACGGGGAGGCGCTCGCCGTCGATCCGTACCCGGTGCGCCGCACAGCCTGGACCGTGGAGGCGGACTATCGCTACCCGAGCGTGAACCCCGTCGCCGAGCCGGGCCCCGACGGGCGCCGCCCCGTCGGCGAGACGCTCTTCCAGTACCGGATCGAACTGCCGTTCGCCGTCTGGCTCGGCGGCGCGAGCGGGCCGCGCAGCGTGCTGTTCTCCGTGTGCGCGCCCACCTCGGCGACGACGCTACGGCTGTACTGGATGGCCGCCTTCGACCCGGCGGTCTACGGGAACGGCCCGGTGGACGGCGCTGGCCTGCAGGCCGTCGAGGACAGGATCTGGGCACCCGACAAGACCATCGTCGAATCCCAACGGCCCACCAGGGTGTTCGCCGCCACCGAGGTACACCGCGCCTTCGACGCCCTCGGCCTCGCCTACCGCAAAGCCCTGCGCGACCTCGGCTTCGCCGGCTGACCACCGCCGCTGCCGCGCGGCGACACCCGCGCGGCGCGGCGACACCCGCCCCGACGTTGGCTACCTAGTTAGTCCACTCAAGCACTTCTTCGATCAGGCCTATTGTCCCTACCTGAAAGCAACCGTCGGTCGGCCGCACGCTCTCTACGTTCACGGTGGCTCTGATACCACTGGCGCGGTCCGTAGCATTGAGACGATCACGACGGGTCTGAAGTGGAAGCGTCCGCAGGACCCGTTGACGGTAACTGGCACGCGCCGCCCCAGGCCTCCGGGCCCGATGAGCGCGTGGAAATCAGTCATGACGCGGCACGGTGACCTGGCCTCTTGCCCAGTGCTTCGACCACTCTATTTCACCTTTTCCTCGCCCGCTGAAGAGATAGCGTTCGGGCGAAAGATCCTCAAGCGCCGCCTCGACATCATATTCACCCGCCTCGGCGAGCGACCGCACCTCAGTCGCGGTCACAGGGATCAGCAGCTGGTACTGTGGATCATCGCTGTCGACCCAGTCGACGGTCTCGCAGAAAATCGACGCGTAGTTCTGACCGCACGAACGACAGCGACGCACCGAGCCGAAGAAGTGAGACTCGTCGGCGATGCTCACGACGACCATGAGACCGTGAGACCGTTCCCACGCGACGGCCGCGTCGTCGTCTGTGCACTCGCCGCAACCGACTTCTGAAGACATCTGTCCAGAATAACAAAGGTAGGCATCCCGCACCCTGGTGGACAATCTCGGGCAAACCGACCGAGGGGCAGCTTGGGAGCTGGGCGCCACGACGGCGGCCACAAACAACCGACTTGACGACCCCCACCACGACCTAACTACGCGTCCTTGACGCACGGGCCAGCCGTGTTGAACCAGCGAGTCACAGCACTCACGATCCTGCCTACTACGCAGCGCTGATCCCAACTCTACGGATCCCGCGGTAAGCGCCGAACCGTCCGGGCCACCGGCCCGCTGGTCCAGTCATCGCGGACTGCGTGCTGGGGGGTCACGGCGGCGGCGAGCCTCCGACGGACCCAGCACCCTTGTTGATGTTTCTTCTGCGACATCGGGCACTTTTCGGTCCTGCATACGGACACGTTCGGCAACGGCGAGGTGCTGGCGATCGATCCGTACGCGGTCCGCCGCACCGAGTGGACGGTCGAGGCCGACTATCGCTACCCCAGCGTCAACCCGGTGGCCGAACCAGGCCCGGACGGCCGCCGGCCAGTGGGCGAGACTCATTTCCGGTACCGGATCGAGCTGCCGTTCGCCGTCTGGCTCGGCGGCGCGAGCGGGCCGCGCAGCGTGCTGTTCTCCGTGTGCGCGCCCACCTCGGCGACGACGCTACGGCTGTACTGGATGGCCGCCTTCGACCCGGCGGTCTACGGGAACGGCCCGGTGGACGGCGCTGGCCTGCAGGCCGTCGAGGATCTGATCTGGGCACCCGACAAGGCGATCGTCGAGTCGCAGCGCCCGGCCCGGGTGTTCGCCGCGACCGAGGTCCACCGCGCCTTCGATGGTCTTGGTGTCGCCTACCGCCAGGCCCTGCGCGACCTCGGCTTCGCCGGCTGACCATCGTCCCGCGGCGGCCCGGGCAGATCCTCCCGAACGCGATCTCAGCGCGACGGGTCCAGTCACTGAGGTCGCCGGCACGGTGTAGGCGGGTCTGGTCGACGAGGCTCGGCCACGTCCGCGCTCCCCCGAGATCGAGGACCGCGGGCTGGCGACACCCGTCCCGGTCGGCACCCGGGCCAACATCCGCTACCCGAGCGGCACGCTCAAGCACTTCTTCGACACCGTGTATTACCCGATCTTGGAAGCGACGGTCGGGCGGCCGTACGCGCTGTACGGGGCGGTCGGCTGCCAGGGAAAGCGTCTCCTGGTGGGACGCGGTCCGGTTCTGCAACGCGCTGTCGCGCCAGGCGGGACTGCCCCCCGCGTATCGGGCCGGTGCGGGCGAAGGTCGGGTTGAGTGGGACGTCGCCACCGGGGACGGGTACCGACTGTCCACCGAGGCCGAGTGGAACGCCCTGCTGTGGTCCCGGGCTGTGATCTCAACCGGGCCAGGGGCTTTGTTGCCCCCTACCCGTTGACCCACCTGAACGTGCATGCCTACAGTTCCTTTGGTCAATGAAACTAGTTACATACCCGGCAGGCATGGCTGCGTCGCAGGTCGCATCGCTGTGACCGATCCGGGCAAGCCGCGCGTTTCGGCCGTCGGCCATGGGTTTCCCGCTATCGCTGGGTGCGCGGACCAGGCGTTGCCGGGCCGAGTCCCCGCCGGTTGTCCCTCTTCTCCGATCACCCGAACGGCCAAGGAAGGAAAGATCAGCATGATCCCGAAAGTGGTCGTCATCGGTGCCGGCGTCTACGGCGCGGCGGTGACGGCCTCGCTGACGCGGCGAGGCGCCAGCGTCGTTCTCGTGGATGCCGGTGCGCCGGCGGGTGGTGCCTCCGGTTCGACGTTCTCGTGGACCAACTCCTCCACCAAGCATCCACGCTCCTACCATGATCTCGGCGTCGCGGGGATGGAAGCCCACCGGCGGCTGGCTGCGCGGGTGCCCGGCAGCGACTGGTACCACGAGGGCGGCAACCTGCAGTGGGCCGCCGACGACGACGAGCGCGCGCACCTGCGGAGGAAGGTCGGCGGTGTCCTCGACTACGGATACGAGGCGCGCTGGCTGAGCCGGGCCGAGGTACTGCATCTCGAACCGGACATCGCCCCCGGGGAACTTCCCGCGGACGGGATCGCCTACTTTCCGCGCGAGGGGTGGATCGAGCCGGCCCGCCTGATCGGCTACCTGCTCTCCAGCGCAGTATCCCGAGGGGCCGAGCTGGTGACGGGCGATGCGGTCATCGGCCTGGTCGCCCCGGCCGGTGCGGTGCGTGCGGTCCGACTTGCCTCGGGACGGCAGCTCTCCACGGACGCGGTCGTGAACTGCGCGGGGCCGCGAGCCGGCGCGATCGCCCGGCTGGCCGGCCTGGCCCTGCCGATGCGCAACACCCGTGGTGTGCTCGTCTACACGTCCCCGGTCGCGGTTTCGGTGTCCCGTGTTGTTCACGCGCCGCGCGTCCATCTTCGTCCGGACGGGGCCGGGCGACTGCTGCTGCACACCCACGAGATCGACGGCGCCGTGCGTGTGTCGGGCACCGGAGAGATCAGTGTCGACCCGTCGGCGGTCGAGAACATCCTGGAGGCGGGCCGCGCGCTCTATCCGGGGACCCGGGCCGCGACGGTGGAAAGCATCCGTGTCGGTGAACGGCCCATTCCCGGGGACGGCCTCCCGGTGCTGGGACGCGCGGTCGAACTACCCAACTTCCACTTCGCCGTCTCGCACAGCGGCGCGACCCTGAGCATCCACGCGGGTGACCTGGTCGCCGCCGAGGTGCTCGGGGAGGACCGGGACGACGCCCTGGCCGCGTTCCGGTTCGAGCGGTTCCGCCCGGCGAGCCGACAGGGGGAGCAACGGTGAGCACAGTCGTCCTGCACGGCGGCGATCTGGTCGATGGCCGGGGCGGAGACACGCGACGTTGTGTCGACATCATCGTCGAGGGAGACGCCGTCCGCGAGATCATTCCCTCGCGTCCCACCGAGGCGTACGGCACCGCCGACGAGATCGTCGACGGTGCCGGAATGCTGGTGATTCCCGGTCTCATCAACAACCACACCCACGGCACCGCGTACGGACCGCTGTTCCCCAGCGGGCATGTGGCCCTGCCACGCGAGCAGGTGCTGGCCAATCTCGACCGACACCTGCTGGAGGGGACGACGACGGTGCTCTGCGTGGACGGCTTCGTCACCGCGGCGGACCTCGCCAGCACCGACGAAGTGCATCCGGTCAACATCGGGCTGGCCTCCTGCAACACCCCGGCCTGTCTGAGGGCGGCGGCGGTCGCGGACGGCGGCGGTCTCACCGAGGCGAACCGGATGTTCACCGCACGTCGGGCCGTCGGCGCCGGTGCGGTCGCGCTCGGCGAGATCGGGGCAGGGCACACCCTCGGCGGGGGTGGGGCGAGCTACCTGTACATCCCAGCGGAGGTCGAGAGACGCACCGGAGTGACGATCACTGCGCGGCAGGCGAACGGGCTGAAGATCGCGGTGCTGGGTCRGCACATCGCGGCGTCAGCGTTCGACCGGGACGCCGTAGAGCAGGCACTCGCGGCCGCGGGCCTGACCGGCAGGCTGTCGGTCGAGGAGGTGCGCGAGCTCGTCTCGGCCATCGTGCTGCCCGCGTTCGACGTCGCTCTGCGCGGGCTCGCCGAGGCGGCCGAGCAGGCCCGCGCGCTGGGTGTCCCGGTCCTGGTACACAACGCGGCCGCCTCGATGACCCAGGTCGCCTCCATCGCGAGGACGGACGTGACGCTGATCGCCGGGCATTCCAACCATTCGAGCTTTGAGCTGCGGGAGGCTCTGGGCCACGCCGAACGACTCAAGGAGGCGGGCGCGATCGTGGATGTCTCCACGTTCGACACGTTCGGCGCCCGCCGCCTCACGACAGGCCCGGAGCTGCTCTACGCGCTGCTCTCCGCGGGACTGGTCGACACGATCTCCACCGACTACGCGGGCGGACACCACGACCCGATCCTGCTGGCGATCGACCAGTCCGTCCGCGCGGGCTCCGTGAGGCTCCCGGCCGCGATAGCGATGGCGACCGCCAACGTCGCCGACGCCATCCCGGGTCTGGCTCCTCGGCGTGGCCGCGTCGTGCCGGGGGCGATCGCCGACCTGGTGGTGACGGATCCCGCGCGGCTGCACTCGGTGGATACGGTCATGATCGGCGGCGAGGTCGTTGTCCGAACCGGCCGGCGCGTCACGCGCTGACCAGCGGGCCCCCAAAACGTGCGGAGGATCCATGGCGAGGCGAGTCACCATCGGCGACGTCGCCGCGCGTGCCGGCGTGTCCACTGCCACGGTCTCCCGTGTCCTCAACGGCGGAGCCGTCACGGAGACGACGGCTACCAGAGTGTGGGATGCGGTCACCCGTCTCGAATACACCCCCAACGCGCTGACCAGGGGCATCTTCGCCGGCCGCTCCAGCGCGCTCGGCGTTGTCATCCGTGACCTGAGCAGCCCCTTCTATCTCGGCC
Organism: Pseudofrankia sp. EUN1h; assembly: GCF_001854645.1. NCBI lineage: Bacteria > Bacillati > Actinomycetota > Actinomycetes > Frankiales > Frankiaceae > Pseudofrankia > Pseudofrankia sp. EUN1h. The sequence continues at coordinate 28,472 of NZ_MBLN01000079.1, forward strand.
TCCTGCGCGGCATCGACGACGTGGCCGCGGCCAACGACAGCCTCGTCCTGGTCGCCAACACCTTCCGGAACGTCGATCATGAGATCGACCTCATTCGGATGATGGACGAGCACCGGGTGCGCGGGCTCATCACGACGACCGACGAGAGGACTGACAGCCGTACCCGACATATGGCCGAGAACGGCACGCCCTGTGTGATCGTGGCGCGCACCGCGCAGGATCCGCCGTCCGGTCTGCACTCGGTCAGTCTGGATCACRTCGGGGCCGGTCGCCTGATGGCCACGCATCTGATCGAGTGCGGGCGGTCGTCCATCGGCGTCGTCACCTCCGGGGAACGCCCATCCCAGATCGACCGCGTCGCGGGGCTGCGGCAGGCCTGCGCCGAACGAGGTCAGTCCCTGCCCGAGGACGCGGTGACCGCCGCGACCACGGAGGAGGAGGTCGACCGGGCCGTCGGCACTCTCCTCACGCGCGCGGACGATCGACGCAGGCCGCTGGACGCGCTCGCCTGCACGGCCGGCCGCCTGACCGTCGCCGTCCATGCGGCCCTGACCGCGCGAGGAATCGCCATCCCCGACGACATCGCCTTCCTGACGATGGACGACTTCTCCTGGGCCCCCGCGCTCGGCATCACCGTGATCACTCAGCCCTCATACCAGATGGGCCGACGGGCAGCCGAACTCGTCGTGGACCCCCCCGCCGAGCCGGTCAGCATCGCCTTCGAACCCGCACTGGTCGCCCGCAGCTCCTGCGGCGAACGAGCCAAAGTGTGACCCGCACGGGAAGCCCTGGCCAAGGCCGCGCCGTGGGCAACCGGTCGGCGGCCTCACCGTGGCGCCGACCCTCATCGGATATGCAACGTAACCGCGCGGGGTACGCGACTTTCCGCAGGTTCCGCGATCAAGCGTTTTACCCCTGCCTGGAAGCAACTATCGGTCGGCCGTATGCCCTGTACGTCCACGGTGGCTCCGACACCACGGGCGCGGTTCGAAACGTGGAGACGATTGCCACCGGTCTGAAGTGGAAGCGGTTACATGAGCCGGTGACGGTGCTCGGCACGCCGGACGCGAAAGATCGAGAGGCGTGCTGGGAGCTGGGGCCGCGGTGGCCGCAAGCCTGATGCCGTAGCTGACCGACGCCTCGCCTCGTGGGTCGCGCGTTCCGCCTGGCCAGGCGGGTGATTACGAGAAGTGACGTATTCGCGACCAGGGTTCGGCACATTTCTGCGACTGCGCCCACTATCCGATCTTGGAAGCGAAAGTCGGCCGTCCATACGCCCTCTACGTCCATGGCAACAGCGACATGATCGGGGAGATCCGCGGGGTCGAGGCCATCGCCACCGGGCTGAAGTGGAAGCGCCTACGCGACCGAACCGAGACTGCGTCGAGGGGCCCCATCCGCATGGAGATCCGTTTCCGTGACGGGGCGAGGACGGCCCGCGGCGGGAATAGCTACGATGCGGGCACCACCACCATGGAAATGCCGGGGGTGCCCAGGTGGCTGGGTGTCCCGATCGGCGTGCCGGGTGATCGTCGACCGGCGTCGGTGGCTGCCTCGCTGCCGAACATCGAGCTCGATGGACGGCTCGGCGCAGGGGCTTCGGGCTGGTGCTCGCCGGCCGGCACCGGCTGCTCAACCGCGACGTCGCGGTGGTCGGCCTCGGCGCAGGCGGGTCAGTCTTCGGCCAGCATTCTGCGGACCACTTGTTCGAGCTCGGGGAGTTTTTCCTGGAGTACCTGCCAGACGAGGGCGTCGTCGACGGTGGCGTAGCCACGGATGAGGATGTTCCGGAAGGCGACTATTCGAGGGAGTTCGGGGATCGCGGCGGCGAGGTCCGGGGCGACCTTGGAGAGCTGGTTGAGCGCCTCGCCGATGATCTCGAACTCGCGCTCGACGGCGGCGCGGAGCATCGCGTTCGCCCGATAGTCGGCGAAGGTCTGGCCGTGGGCGAAGCTTCTGGCGAGTTCGGCCGCGTTCGCGGCATCCCAGAGATACTTGCGCGAGTCAGGCTGCCTACAGGGGCTGCCTGGTGCGCATGACCTGGTCGCGGAAGTAGGGGTTGCGGATGCTCGTGACGCTGACGACGTCAACGGCGCGGCCCAGCAAGCGCTCGAGTCCCTCCTTGAGGGCGAAGTAGGTGCCGTAGTAGTCGAATCCGGCGCGGTCTGCGTCGAACTCGACGAGGACATCGACGTCGCTGCTGCCCAGGTCGAAGGCTTCGCCGGTCGCGGAGCCGAAGAGGTCGAGGCGGCGGATGCCAAGCCGACGGCAGAGCCCTTGGATCTCCGCTCGCCTGGCCTCGATCAACGGATGCATGCCCACCTCCTCTGGGAAGATTGTGCCCGACCCCGCGGCCTGTGCGCTTGAGCGGGATCGGACCACTCGGTGGCCGAAGCAATACGTGCGCGCGCTGCCGCGAGCCTCGCCAGCGGCGGTGCCGACCCGGCTCGCCAGCGGACAGCGCTCGCTGTCGAGCACCTGGGCGAGCGGCGGGCGGGGCGTAGCTGGTGCCCGGGCGGTGCATCGCTACGTCGAGCGGTTCGCCAGCGTGCCGCGAGAAGCTGACTGACGCGGGTGCCTGCGCTGCTACCGGCCCACGCTGGTCAGACCGTCAGAGAATCAAGTGCCGAGATTCCATGCTGCCGCGAGCGACTCCAGGTTCTCCTGGTCCCTGGCCCGTGCCTCGACCTCGTCGGTGAACAGCGCGTCGGTCTTGCGGAGAACGAGTGTGTAGGGGCGGCCCTGCCTCCTCGTGACGTGGCTGACGGGTAGTTCGGCGGCGTCGATGCGGGAGTGGAGGTGCTGCCTGCGCTTCTCCGCGAGCGGCCAGTCGAACGTGCGCTGGTCCGGGTCTGCCAGGAATGCGCGGAGGGTGCCGCACAGGTCGCAGGAGCAGCCGCCCGCGGGCAGTTCGATCGACCAGTCACCGGACGCGCGCGGCGGTTGAGCCAGCCGGGCACGCAGCCGTGCCGCGCAGTCCGCGGCCAAGTCGTCGAAGCCGACCTCGGCGTGTGTGCCGTCGTCGGGCAGCTCCGCCGCGGCGCGCAGCGCCGGCATCTCCAGCCCGGTGACAGCGTCGTCTCTCTGCCGGAGATGGCCGATCACCGCGTCCCGGGTGCCCGCGTCCGTCATCGCGGCGGCGGCTGTCAGTACGGAGGCGAGCGGTCTGGCCAGGGCGGCGAGTGCCGTGTCGCGGTAGCTGGGCGACGACGAGGCGAACGTTGTGTCGATATCCTTGGCGGCCCACTTCCATACCAGGTCGAGGAGCTGCCGCGCCGCCGCAGCGCCGGCCCCGTGCGCGGCGTGCAGCCCCGCACACAGGGCAGGGAGCTCGTCCGCCACCCACTGCCGCCGTTCCGGTCCGCCGGCGTATGCCCACGCCGGCTGCGCCGCACCAAACCAGGTCCGCAGCAACCCGGCGGTCCACTGCTGGCCGTAACCGCTGACGAGCCTTCCGAATGCGTCGATGTCACCAGTGGTCAGGCTTTCCACGCGGAACGGGTCCAGCAGCATCGTCGCTGTCGCCGGGTCCTCGACGACGCTTGCCGCCCGCAGCGCCTTACCGAAGAGTCCAGAGATCCTCTCCTTGTCATCCGGCGTCCGGGCGCGCAGCGAGCTGTCCCAGAACGGCTGGAGCGTCGCCGCGGCGGCCTGGGCGCCTGAAAGATCACCGGAGGCCGCCATCGCGGCGAGTTCGTCGAGAGCCCAGCCTGGTGAGGTTTCGGCGCGGTTCGCGAAGGCCTGCTCCCGGGGCCAGACGACGACCGCGGCCCGGTGGTACCAGCGGTCCAGCGTGTTGCCCCAGTTGCCCATGTACCCCTCGTACTCCGAGGAGTAGGGCTCGAGGTCGTCGGTCCCGGTGGATGCGCATACCTCGTCGCTTCCAACGAACAGCGAGGTCTTCTCCAGTCGGGTGCCGTCCGGGCCGGTCCAGTGCGTGAGGGTTACCTCGGAGTCGATCAGCTCCTGGATCTCGTAGTCGCCCGAGCTGCCCGAGTCCTCGTCATCGTCATCGTCATCCCAGTACCGGCCTCGGTACTCGTAGTCGTCGTCTGCCTCGTAGGCGCTGTGCGTCGTCTTGATGTCGGCGAGCGCGAGGACGGCCTCGCACCCCGCCCGGTCGGCCGCGGCCCGCAGCAGGGACCCGCGTGCGGCGTCGGCCCCCTTCAGCCCGCTCCAGCCCAGCGCACGGGGGGTGTACTCGTGGTCGAGGAGGTAGGCGAGCCGGCTCGGCGAGGTGGCCGCGCGCGGGCCGTAGCGGCTGGGCACAGGCGTGCCGAAGTGCTCGCGGAGGATAGCGGTCAGCTCGGCGACTGCTCCCTCGTCGCCTTCAGGCAAGGAGGTATCACCGCCAAGCAGGAGGTTGTAGGTGAGCGCGATCCGGTACCCTGACCGCACCTCGAGGATCTCGTGCCGGCAGTCGGCGTAGAAGGCGACCAGTGACAGCGCCGTCTTCGAGCCCCGGTAGGTCTTCTCCTCCTCGAGGTGGCGCACCACCAGCTCGCCGCCGGTGTAACTGGACGGCAGCGTCACCACCATGGTGCCGATCATCGAGTCGTCCTTCTCGCTGTCCTGATGGGCGCGGAAGAACTGGCCCGGCTCATACACGAGGAGGGAATGAAGGTCGGCCGTCAGCTCGGCGGCGATCGGTAGGCCCAGATCGTCTTTCGCCGTTGTCAGGATGGCGTTCAGCGCGTCGTCGTCCCACCTCACGCGAACAAGGTCCTTCGGGATCTCCCAGGTGTCCCGGACGCCGCGGTCGGTCAGCGTCTCCTCGCCGCGGCCGAAACGGGCAGGGTGACCGAGGCCGAGCAGCTCGCGGGCCTGCACGGGCCGCACCGGGAACGCGACGGGCCCGACGCCCTCGACCTCAAGACTCAGGTCATCCGTCCTCGCCGTCAGCGCCACGCCGAACGCGGGCTCTGCGTCACCGCGCAATGTCCTGGCCAACCGGTCACGCGCTGGTGTCGCCGTCACCGTCACCGTCAGCATCCTCCTGCACACCTGGGAACGCGGAACCTGCGCCCGAACTCTAGAGATCCGAACTCGTTCGACGAGAATCGGATGCACGACCTCGCGCGAGGCGCGCGGTTGGCGCGCCCCTACGCTGACGGGGCGGCGCGGTCCGGGGCGTCGAGACCACCGCAACGGGCTTGAAGTGGAAGCAGGTCCTGTCCCCGTCCTCGTCACGCGCGGTCAGTGGACCAGGCCTCCCGTGCAGCCTGCAGGGAGCTGGGAGCCGCGGTGGTGGGCAGCCTCTGACGGGTCATGCACCCTTGTTGATGTTTCTTCTGCGACGTCGGGCATTTCTCCGTCCTGCACACGGACACGTTCGGCAACGGTGAGGCGCTCGCCGTCGACCCGTACCCGGTGCGCCGCACAGCCTGGACGGTCGAGGCGGACTACCGCTACCCGAGCGTGAACCCCGTCGCCGAGCCGGGCCCCGACGGGCGCCGCCCCGTCGGCGAGACGCTCTTCCAGTACCGGATCGAACTGCCGTTCGCCGTCTGGCTCGGCGGCGCGAGCGGGCCGCGCAGCGTGCTGTTCTCCGTGTGCGCGCCCACCTCGGCGACGACGCTACGGCTGTACTGGATGGCCGCCTTCGACCCGGCGGTCTACGGGAACGGCCCGGTGGACGGCGCTGGCCTGCAGGCCGTCGAGGACAGGATCTGGGCACCCGACAAGACCATCGTCGAATCCCAACGGCCCACCAGGGTGTTCGCCGCCACCGACGAGGTGCACCGCGCCTTCGACGCCCTCGGCCTCGCCTACCGCAAAGCCCTGCGCGACCTCGGCTTCGCCGGCTGACCAGCTGCCTCCCGCGGGATTCGCGGACGGAGTCAGGCGTGGGGGCGGCGCACGCGGGGGAYGGGCTGGTCGCGGCGGGCGGCCTCGACCTCCAGGCGCTTCCTGAGCAGTTTGCCCTGGCCGAGGAAGGAACGGTTCCGCTCACGGCGTTTCCCGGACAGGCTCCAGTCATTCAGGACCCGCTCGACCCGCACGCTCAGCCGGTCGCTCTCTGCGGTCGCCGTCCCGACGAGCACCACGTTCTCCTGCCACTCCATGGCCGGACCGTGCCGATGGAAGGTCAGGCACACCGGCCCCTCGGCAGCCTGGACGCCCACCGGCAGCCGCACGTCGAAGCCGGCCTCGGTGCGTACGGCCGAGCGGGTGCGCGCCGCCAGCGGCATGCCGTCGGCGACCATGGTCACGACGGGCTCGCCCAGGCGGGCGGTGCGATCGGCGAACGGCCGCCAGTCCGCCGGCGGGGCCGATCGGCTCGGCAGCCGGGGGCCCGTGGGAGCGGGGTCGGAGGCTGGGACCACGACGTCCCCGGGGGCCGTCCAGACCTCGGGCGTCCTGGACAGGTCGCCCTCGGGCCACCAGAGGATCCTCTCGGGGGTGACCTCCACCCAGATGCGAGCGAAATACCATCCCAGCCGCTTCACCAGGAACCACGGCATCCCGGCGAACCCGGCGCCGGTCTTGGCCAGCGACGCGCGGACGTACCGGTCGGTGTTGGCCTGCAGATCCGCGTCGCGTACGGTCGCCCGGCCCTGCACGAGGACGACGGGCACCCGGGGATGGACACCGTCGAGCGCGGTGCCGTCGGCGCTGGAGCAGAGCAGCGCGACGCGCGGGTCGCGCCGGGCGCGCTCGGCCTTGTCGGGGTAGGTGAGCCCGGTGCTCACGTCGAAACTGCCGGCCGCGCCGACGTATGGCGTGACGGGCCAGGTGACGGGCCGGCCGTCACGGGTGAGCGAGGCGTATTCGCAGACCATGGCGCGGTCGAAGATGTCGGCCACGTCGTGCGGCCAGGTGGTCGAAGCGGATGCGGTCATCACGACTCCAGGAGAGCGTTCGCGGGAATGGTGGCGCCGTACAGGCGGGTGAAGCGCCGCCGGTAGGCCGGCCACCAGAACAGGCGGAACATGAGCCGGGCCACGACGGGCAGGTCGGCGTACGACCTCGAGAGCAGGTCGGCGTCCGCGCTGGAGGCGAGCCAGCCGAAGATGACGGGGGCTCGGCGGCGGCCGAAGTCGTCCATCGCCTGGCGCTTGTCGGCCTCGACGTCGTCGAGGGTGAGGTAGCGGAGCATGACCGGAACGGCCGTCAGCTCCTCGTGGTCGAGGTGCTCGTTGACGAGCTCGTGCAGCCGCCACAGGGTGGGCGCGCGCTCGGCCAGGGGCACCCCGCGATCGGAGGCGGCCACCATGAGCGGGTCGAGCACGGAATGCTCGGACTCCAGCTCGGCCAGCACATCCGCCGCCTCCGGTGCGCGGCCGACGAGCGTGGGCCACAGGCTGGCGTTCTCGTGCGAGTGGTGGGCGTGCAGCATGTCCAGCACGAGCGCGAGCTGCTCCTCCAGCAGTTCCTCGTGCGCGTCGTCACGCGGGTTCGCGCACGCCGCGGCCAGGCGGCCGAGCTCGGCGCGGAAACCGGCGTGCATCATCAGGAATCCGGTCAGGTGTTCTGGCATGATCATCAGTCTGTTCCCTCACGTGTCGGAAACAGAGTGCGCGACCTGCCTTTACGTGCACTTGCCGAGCGCTTGTCGGGCCCTTGCCAGCCAGTAGCCGGCGCCCGCCTGCTCCAGCAGGCGTACCGCCTCCTCCAGGTGGGCCCGCGCGCGCTCGTGGTCCCCGAGCGCCAGCAACGCCTCCCCCAGGTGGCCGTCGTACGCCCCGTCGACGGTGCTGCACGTGCCGTTCACGTGCAGCAGCCCGGCGAAGGGACGGAACGCGTCGTAGACCTCCCGCACGACGTCCAGCTCGCCGAGCCGGATCGCAGCGTGCAGCCGGCACATGGCGGCCATCGCCCAGTGGTAGTCACGCGGCGGCAGGGGGGTCTCCACCAGGAGCCGCCGCGCGCGCTCGCGCTCGCCCAGGTCCGCGAGCGCGTACGCCAGGGCGTAGGCGAACCCTGCCAGTCCCGTACGCCGGGACATCTCCTCGATCCACGCCGCCTCCTCGCCGAGGCGGTCCTGCTGGATGAGCGTCTCGGCCCGTACGGCGAGCAGGCTCGCCTCGAAGTAGGCGAGATCGGCGAACGACAGCGTCGCCCTGACGGGCTCGAAGTGGCGGGCCGGGTCCGGCACGCCCTGGAGCAGGTCGAGCCCCACGTGCGCCACGGCCGCCTGCATGGCCAGCGTGGGATTGTGCAGGTCGCGCAGCAGCGCGTCGATCTCCGCCAGCAGCACGCGGGCCGCCGGCACCCTGCCGCACTCCACGAGATGATCGAACAGGTAGAGCTGTGCGATCACCCTGAGCTGGGACGACAGGTCCGGCTCGGCCAGCAGGCGCCGCGCGGTCTCGGCGCGCTGCTCGATGAAGTCCTGTCCCTGCAGGGCGAGCAGCCGCAGGTGGAGCACGCGCCGCGCCACGGCGGGGTCACCCAGGCGCTCGGCCGCCGCCACTGCCCGCGACGAGACCGGGTCGACCTCGTCCTCGCGACCGGTCTGGGCGAGCACGACGGCCCGGACGGCCTGTGCCGTCGCCCAGGCCGGCCTGGACGGCGGCAGCTCTCGCACGGCCCGGTCCATCGAGTCCCGCACGGCGGCCACGTCAAGGCCGTACCGGAAGGGCACCCAGACGCCGTGCCCCATCGCGATGTCGGCGGCGTGGACGGCCAGGTCCGGGTCCGTGCCGGCCAGGGCGAGCGCCTGCTCGACGGCCTCGTAGCCCTCGTCGAACCGCCCGGCGGCGTAGCGGCTCTCGGCCAGCCCGACGGCGAGCTCGAACCGCTCGGCCGGGCCGGCCCCGGCCAGCTCGGCCGCCGCCAGCGCCTCCTGCCACGACACGGCCGCGTCGTCGGGCGCGTGCCGCCGCAGGGCCGCCCGCGCGGCGCGGGCGCAGGAGCCCATCGCCATCCGAGCGGGCTGGGCGCCCAACTCCGCCGCCGCCAGCCAGTGGCGCGCGATCACCGCCGCGAGGTCGTCCCGGTCCCCGTGGACGCGGGCAAGGACGCCCGCGACCTGCTCGTGCACGCGCGCCCGCCACAGCCGCGACCGGCGCGACAGCAACGCGTCGGTCACCAGGGCGTGCGCGAACTCGTACCCGCCCAGCCGGTACGACGATTCCCGGACCAGCCCCGCGTCGAGGGCCAGGTCGAGCGGCCGCAGCAGGTCGCCGACCGTGCCGCCGGCGACCTGGGCCAGGACGCCCGCCTCGAACTCGTCGCCCATCACCGCGGCGAGCTCCAGCAGGCGGGCCGCCTCCTCCCCCAGGCTCGCCACTCGGTGCAGCACCACGTCCAGCACGCCCTGCGGCAGCTCCTCGCCCGCCCGGGCCAGCTCCGTGAGGAAGAACGGGTTCCCGGCGGTGCGCCAGCGCAGCTCCTCGGCCTTGCCGCTGCCCGGGTCGCGGCCGGACAACTCCCGGACGAGCACCCGGACCTCCTCGGTGGCGAGCCCGTCGAGCCCGAGCCTGCGCGCGCCGAGCCGCGACAGCGCCGACAGCGTGCCGGTGAGCGCCGACGCCTCGTGCCGCCTGAAGGTCGCCACCACCAGCAGGCCCGGCCGGCTGGTGGACACCACGTGGACCAGTAGCCGCAGCGTCGCGTCGTCCGCCGCGTGGATGTCCTCCAGCACGACTATCACCGGGCCGGCGGCAGCCAGGAACGCGCCGACCGCCTCGAAGAACCGCAGCCGCGCCCCCTGCGCGTCGGATGCCGGGATCGCCTCCAGCCCGCCCGTCAGGAACCTGCCCACTTCGTCGGGCAGGGTGGCCTCCGGGGCCGTGGCGGCGAGGTCGCGCAGGACCCGTTCCCAGGGCCACAGGGCGGGCGCGGTCTCGTGGTCGGGACTCGACCCCCAGCCGACTGGCACGTCGGCGGTCGCGCGGAACCGCCTCAGCAGGCTCGTCTTGCCGACGCCCGGCTCGCCGTCCACCAGCACGACCTGCCCGACGGCGGACGACGCCTTCGCCGCCTCGTGCAGGAACGCCAGCGCGCTCTCGCGGCCGACGAAGACCGGCTGGTCCGCCGCGGGCTCAGGAGCCCCGCGCGCCGTCGTCTGGTTCGGCGTCGGCACCGGAGGCCGCCGCGGGGGTGACGCCGTGGCGGGCCGCTGCGGCGGGAGCAGCGTGGCGTCCTGGCGCAGCACCGCGCCTTCGAGTTCACGCAGCCGCGGCCCGGGGTCGATGCCCAGCTCCGCGGCGAGCACCTCCCGCGCGCTTCGCAGGCAGTCGAGGGCCGCAGCCTGCCGACCCGCCCTGTAGTGGGCCAGCACCAGCAATTCCCAGGCCCGCTCCCGAAGGGGGTGTTCGCGGACGAACGAGTCCAGCCGCGCGAGCACGTCCGTGTGGCGGCCGAGCTCCAGCAGGGCCGTGGCCAGCCCCTCCACCGCGTCGAGCCGCACCTGTTCCAGACGCCCGATCTCCGGCTGCGCCCACCCCTCGGACCGCACGTCCGCGTACGGGTCGCCTCGCCACAGGTCGAGCGCCTCGGCAAGGGCGTCCACCGCCTCCTTGTGCCGACCCTCGGCCAGATGGCCGGACCCGGCCGACCTGAGCGTCTCGAAGTCCCTTGTGTCCAGGCCGAGCCCGCCGGTCATCAGGCCGTACCCGTCGGCGGCGCTGACCAGGACGGTCGGGGTCGTGCCGGGCCGCCGGTCGGGCTCCAGTCGGCGCCGCAGGTTGGAGATATGGACCTGCAAGCTCCCCTGGGCGCTGGTCGGTGGGTTGCCGGACCACAGCCGGTCGGCCAGGAGGTCCGCGGGGAGCACGCGGTCGGCGTGCATCGCGAGGAGGGCCAGGAGGGCTCGCCGCTTCGGCGGTCCGACCGGTACAGCCTGCCCGGCCACGACGAGTTCGATGGGCCCGAGGACGTTCAGCCGCACAGGTACTCGTTGGATGCGTCGACGAGCGCTTTCAGACGGCTGCACGCCTGGTCGTAGTACTTGCTCGGCACGCACGGCCCCGCCGTGTCGAACCAGCGAGTCACAGCACTCACGGCCCTCCCCACCACACAGCGCTGATCCCAACTCTACGAAACCCGCGGTGAGCGCCGAACCGTCCTGGCCACCGGCCCGCTGGTCCAGTCATCACGGACCACCTGCTGAGAGCCACGGCGACGGCGAGCCCCTGACGGGCCCAGCACCCTTGTTGATGTCTCTTCTGCGACATCGCGCATTTCTCCGTCCTGCACACCGACACGTTCGGCAACAGGGAGGCGCTCGCCGTCGATCCGTACCCGGTGCGCCGCACGGCGTGGACGGTGGAGGCGGACTATCGCTACCCGAGCTCGCCGCGGCCCAGGAACTCGTCGGCTAGGCCGTCGTCGTCACCGCAGCACCGGGGCGGTGTTCGCGAGCCAGTCGCGGATGCGGATCCGGTGAGTCTCGTGCATGTRCAGGTCGGCGAGCTCGTCGAGCGTGAAGAAAGCGACCGCGGTCGACTCGCTGCTCACGGCCAGCTCACCGCCGACGATCGCGCAGGCGCAGCAGATCGAGAACTGCTGGCGGATCTCGCCGTCGGGGTAGGCGAAGACGTGCCCCGGGTCCGAGTAGATGCCGACGATCCGCTCGATGACGACGTCGAACCCGGTCTCCTCTCGGACCTCCCGGATCACGCAGTCGGCGAACGTCTCCCCGATGTCCATGCCGCCGCCCGGGAGTGCCCATTCCCCGTTGTCGGCCCGTCGTTGCAGGAGGATCCGGCCATCGGCGCCGGGGACGACGGCGCAGCCGCCGACGACCAGCGCGTTCGCCCGCGGCGCGTTCGGGTCGTGGTAGTAGTCGATCCGTCCCACACGCCTATCTTCCGCCAACGGCGGGCCGAGCGGCCGAGGCAGGTCCGTGTCGGGGCAGATCCGTCGGGCAGCCCGTCAGGAGAAGTCGGTCCGCAGGCGGTGCAGGCGCAGAGAGCTGATCCGCCAGCGCCCGTCGGCGTCCCTGCGGTACTGCTCGTGGTAGTGCCCGTAACCCTGGAGGGTGGTGGCCGGCTCGGCCCACTGGACGTAGTCGAACATCGCCCACACACCCTGGGCCGTGTCCGACCCGGTGACCTCGATCTCCGGCATGTGCCCGTGGTGCGTGGTGACGGCGCTGGCGAGGGTCGTGCTGATCGTCTCGACGAAGCTGTCCCGGCCGGCGAACGTGGTGTCCGGTACGTCCTCGACCCAGACGGTCACGTCCTCGGTGAACACGTCCGCCCACTCGTCCCACTTCTTGGTGTCCAGCAGTCTGAAGTACCGCGCCTTCAACTGCTTGATCTCTTCGATCGCGCCTAACGTCTCGACGTCCACGCGTACCGCCTCTCCCGTCCCGCCCGCTCTGCCCGCTCTGCGCGGAACGTCATCCCACCACGGCGACGGCCACGACGCCGGTCTGACCGTGCTCGTCGTCGACCACGTCCGTTCAGGCCGCCGCTCTCGAACACTCCCGATCAGGTGAGGCCGGGTCATGGTCAGGTCGCCGTCCGCCTACGGCCAGTGTCAGGGTCAGGGTCAGGTACCGCGTACGCGGCGGCGCAGGCGGTGCAGGTCGGCCGGGGTGCGGCCCTGGTCGGCGAGGGCGAGGGGGAGCTGGTCGGCGATCGCGTCGACCAGGTTCTCGACGTCGGCCTCGGTCTGGTGCAGGGTGAGCGTCAGCCGCAGCCCCTCCCGCGCGCTGGGCACCGCCGGATACACCGCGACGTTGACGAAGAACCCGGCGTCGCGCAGCCGCACCGCGAGCGACCAGACCACGTCTGGCCCGGTGCCGACGTAGCGCAGCGGTGTCTCGTCCGTGGTGAGCAGCGGCAGGTCCCTGGCGAGCGCGAGCTCGTTGAACAGCCTGATCCGCGCCAGCAGCAGCGACTGACGCTCGGCCACCTCGGCGGACCGGTGCAGTTCGGCCGAGGCGATCACGGCGGCGAGCATCGGCGGCTGCACGGGGCCGCAGAACATGCTCGGGGCGCTCAGCCCGGCGACGAGGTCACGGCTGGCGGCGTCGGGGAAGGTGATCGCGCCGCCGGTGGCCGCGAACGACTTGTTCAGCGACCCGGTGACGACCGTGCGCTCCAGCGCCGCCGGGCTAAGCCGCTCCAGCGCGTGACCGCGCCCGTGCCGCCCCGTCCAGGAGATGGAGTGCGCGTCGTCGACGTAGAGCCAGAGCCTGTCGTGCCGCTCGACGAGTTCGCTGAGCGCCTCGGCCGGGGCCAGGTCGCCGTACATGCTGTAGAGGCCGTCGGCGGCGTACCAGATCCGGCTGGTGCCGGGGCCGAGCTCCCTGACCCGGCGGTCGACCACCCGCACGCTGTTGTGCGGCACCGTCTCGACGGTGGTCCCGTTCACCCTGGCGTGCACCGCGGCGAGCCGGACCGTCTCGTGTACCTGCGCGTCCAACAGCAGGACGTCGTCCGGGCCGACCAGCGTCGGAATCGTGGCCAGATGGCCGAGCGTCGTGCTCGTGAACAGCGCGGTCGGCCGGCCGAACAGGTCCTCGAGCGCCGCCTCGGCAGCCGGGTACAGCGGCGCCGACAGGTATCCGCGCGACGAGGCGAACTGCGTCCCGAAACGCCGCGCGCCGCTCGCGACGGCCTCGGTGAGGACCGGATGGGTCTCAAGCCCCAGATAGCTGCAGGACCCGACATTGACCAGGGGGCGGCCGTCGACCGTGACCGTGCGCCCGTCGCTGACCTCGTCGGTGGCGACCGCGCGCATCAGGCCAAGCGGTATCCCCCGCTTGAACGTCTCCTCGACGCGCGCCAGCACCTCGGACCGTTCGGACACCGACACGCGGCTTTCTCCCCCTCGTTCGGGCCCGCCATCGCGCCGCTCCCGAGCGATCGCCTGACATCGGCCACCGACGTTACCGGAGAGGGTCCAACGAGGATTTTCAGCCACCCAATACGGCACGCGCCGCCCTTCCGGGCCCGGAACCGGCTCCACCCCGGGTGGATATAAACCATCATCCAGCCACCCGCATATCAACTGATCACAAGAAGGCGGCCATCGTCGGTCGCTGCCGGGTCGGGTCGGGTCGTTTACCTGCAACGCGGGGTGAACGCGACGGTGGTGTGCCCGAGCGACTCGTAGGCCAGATCGCCGATCAGCGTGGGTGTGTGGACGCCAAAAGAGTCGTCGGAGACCCCGATGGAGACGGTCGAGAGCCGCGCATACGCTTGTTGCTCTGCCCCGACGACTCCGACCTGCACGTTCTCGTCAGAACGCCGATCGACCTCTCCTTCCGATCGTCGGGCGTGAAAACCCACAAGCAGCGCAAGGAAGCGCGCCCAGGATTCCGCCAGATCATCGGCCCGTTCATGATCTGGTGGGATTTTCGGAGTCCCAGCTCCGAAAATCCCACCAGATCACCGACAGCCACTGGCGGCCAGTACAGCCGAACGGCTCACCACCGTCAACGCCGTGTTCTCCGTCGAGAAGTGGCGCCGCCCTGCGATGAGAAGCTCAGCGCGCCGTCCGCACAACCACACCAAACGTCACCCCAGCGCAGGGCCCCGATTGATGCGCCTTTTCCCCCGCGCGCTGAGACGAGGTCACTTCTCACGTGAAGTGTCGTCCTCGCCCGCGACGGTCTGGTCAGCCGACCATAGCCACGTGCGCTGCGTGGAACGGGCGTCGTGTACGAGGGTTCCGCTGTGGAGCACACCCGCCATCGCGCGGGTGCGCCAGGCCGCGGTGGAGTCGTAGAGCGCGGCCCCGGTGTCGACGGTGGAGATCAGCACGCCGGCCCGGTTGCGCGGTAGTCGTCCGGTGGTGACGCCGTCGGCACGGACGAAGAAGGCGCCCCAACAGCTCTCCCGGGCAGAGGAGTTCGGGCAGCTGATCCAGACGTGGTTGGCCGCCGCCTCCGCGGTCATCATCGCTGGCATGGTGATGCCGGCATAGGTGCTGCCGGGATTAAGGCGCTGCAGGTCCTCACCGACGGCAGCGCGGATGGCCGCCACCTTCTCAGGCTTCATGTGGGCGGCATGGTAGGAATGGAAGATCAGCTGGACACCGTCGCGCTTGTAGGCACGGTACAGCTCTGGGTACCGGTAGTCGTGGCAGATGAGCGCACCGCACCGA
The DNA here is from genome assembly GCF_001854645.1 of Pseudofrankia sp. EUN1h. Lineage (NCBI taxonomy): Bacteria > Bacillati > Actinomycetota > Actinomycetes > Frankiales > Frankiaceae > Pseudofrankia > Pseudofrankia sp. EUN1h. The sequence goes on from NZ_MBLN01000079.1 coordinate 43,481, forward strand.
ACGCCGCTGATCGTGAACATGGTCGGATGGTCGCCGGGCGTGTAGTGCGCCAGGTCGCCGGTACTTTCCGCCGGATCGCCGGAGCAGAAGCGCTTGTCGTACCGGTCGACGATGCTGCCGGTCGCATCGATGGCGTACAGGCTGTTGTGGGGCTTATGATCATCTGCTAGACGGTGTGCCGAGCCGAGCACGACCCACAATCGAAGCTCGCGAGCCAGCGCTAGGACCTGCCGGGTGACACGTTCGAGCAACTCCCAGTCGAATCCTTCGTGGCTCGGAAAGTCCGATCCCGCGTACCCCGACAGGCATGCCTCTGGAAAGTGGGCGACACCCGCCCCTTGCTCTCGCGCAGACCGCATCTGGCGCATGACATATCGGCCGTTGCGCGCGACGTCGGCGTCCACCGGAAACTGGCACGTCGCCACCGTCAGCCTAGGCACGGCTTCCTGACATCAGTTGACCAGCCATAGCCTTAGTATTCCGTACCGATAGGGCTGTCCTTGGCCAACACTCCTGGAGGCCGGCGGGGTGCGGAGTCCGGCGGGCAACGGCGTGCCGGCACCAGCTGTCTCGGCGCGCCGCGCCTAGATGACGCCTTCGCCGCGATCGGTGCCGGGTTCCGCGTGTTGGGTCAGGAGGCCGGCGGACTCATGTCTGCCGCCGGCGGTCCATCTGGCCAGTGAGGCTGGAGTGCTCGCCTGCCGAACTCCGGGGAAACCTCATCCTCAGCCCTGGTCAAAGCACTACATTTGTGACTTCGCGCAGACGACCGTGACCCGCAAGTTCACCACTGCCGCCCCCAGCGGTCGGGCCCGCGGCTTGATCGCCGTTTCGGCACTCCGGTGGTCGCGATTGTGTCCCGCCGGCAACCACGGCAGGGCACAAACAGCGATCACCGAGGAACTGGCCGGTAGGGCGGCAGCGCCCGCCCGCGGACCTGCTCGCAATGYCACCCCCAACCCTGCCTCACGACGTGATGTCGACGGCAGAGCGGGCCCGCTACGTCCGCCTCATCCGGAAACGGCGCGGCGCGCGTCTGCCAGTGCCGTCTCCGCCTGGGTGAGGAGACGCGAGATGATTTCGGCGGCTGGGGCGATGTCGCGCACCAGGGCGGCGGACTGGCCGGTGAACGGCAGGCTTTCGTGTCCGCGGTTGGCGCGTACGTCAGCCAGGAACGTCGCGCGGAACTCGTCGGCGTCGACGGCGCCCGGATCGGCCGCCAGCTGGTCGACCAGCGGCGTCCGCAACGCACGGGGCGCTGGTGGCGGGCCCGGCGGGAGGTCGAGCGTGAACGGCGGCAACACCTGTTCGCTGTGGGTCACCTTGACCGCCTCGGTGGCGTCGGCCGCGAGGATCCGCCCCTTCCAGGCCGGATCGATGTCCATCTCTGTGCTGGCGAGGAACCGCGTCCCGAGCAGCACCCCCTGCGCGCCGAGGGCCAGCGCGGCCGCGACACCGCGGCCGTCGGCGATCCCGCCGGCCGCCAGCACGGGCACCTCACCCGCGAGGTCCACCAGCTGCGGGACGAGCACCATGGTTCCGACCCAGCCCGCGTGACCGCCGGCCTCCCAGCCCTGGGCGACGAGCACGTCGGCACCGGCCTCCAGCGCCAGCTCGGCGCCGCGCCGGTCACCGACCTGCTGGATCCAGCGGGCGCCCACGCTGTGCGCCTCGGCGATCCGGGCGGCTGGAACACCAAGATGGAAGGACACCACCGCCGGTCTCGCCGCCAGTATCTCGTCGAACACGGCCGGGTCGAACGGGCGGCCGGTGTGGTTGATCGCGAAGGGCCGATCGGTCAGCTCGCGCAGTTGCTCCCACTGCCGGCGCAGCTCGGCCGGCTCACGGACGGCGGTGCCGACGCTGCCGAGCGCTCCGGCATTGCACACGGCGGCGGCGAGGCCCACCTGTGCCCATGGCCCGAAGGGGGCAAGCATGATCGGCACTTCGATGCCGATCAGGTCACAGAAGGGCGTGCGCATCCGTCGACAATGACAGCCGGGCCCCCGTTCCATCGGGCCAGGCACAGCGCCGGCATGGCCACGACGGACGAACAGCCCAGCTCGGCCCTGGCGATCCCGGGCCAGCCCATCCCTGGCATGATCGCCGGTCACACCGGAACACCAGACGCACATGATCACAGCGCAACGGGGAGACGACGACGATGGCCGACCCGAGGACCGACCTGATGGCCGAGGCCACGCGGCACGCCAGCGAGCAGCCCGTCCCGACCGGCGGATCGGCTCGTGGACCGGCCGGCGGATCGACCGCCGGGCCGGCCGGCGACCTCCCGGCGCGCTACCCGGCGCATGCCGGCGCCGCTCGCCTCTACGGGGATTCGATCAGCCATGACGTGGCTGGCTTGTACCGCCGGCTGCGGGCCGAGCACGGCACGGTCGCGCCGGTGCTGCTGGAAGGCGACATCCCGGCCTGGCTGGTCCTCGGCTACCGGGAGGCGCACTTCGTCGCGAGCCGCGGCGACCTCTACGACCGCGACTCGGCTCGGTGGAACGCCTGGGACCTCGTCCCGCCGGACTGGCCGCTGCGGCCAGCCCTCGGGAAGGCGGACTCGGTCAGCTGGGTGACCGGCACCGAGCACGCCCGGCACTCGGACGCCATCCACGAGGTGCTCGCCGCCGTGGACCCCTTCGAGCTGCGCCACCGGTGCGAGCGGATCGCCGACGAACTCGTCGACGCGTTCGCCGACCGCGGCCAGGCCGAACTCATGTACTCATACGCCCACGTGATGCCGGCCCGGGCGGTCGCGGGAATGCTCGGCATCCCGGACGAGGACACCTCCGAGATGGTCCAGGACCTCGTGACGCTCTTCGACCACGGCGCGGACGCGCTGGCGGCGCATGGCCGTCTCATGGCGCTGGTGACCCGCCTCATCACGCTGCGGCGTGACAGTCCAGGCTTCGATGCGATCTCGCGGCTGATCACGCATCCGGCGGCGTTCACCGACGAGGAGGCTCTCCAGGACATCTTCGTGCTGCTGGCCGCCGGCCAGCAGCCGACCGCCTACTGGATCGGGAACACCCTGCGGCTGCTGCTGGCGGACGCCCGATTCGCGACGACGCTGGCCGGCGGGCGGCGCAGCGTCGGGCAGGCGATGGCCGAGGTCCTCTGGGAGGACCCGCCGATCGCCAACTTCACCGGGCGCTGGGCGGTACACACCGGCCAGCTCGGCGGTCAGCGCATCCAGGCCGGCGACATGCTGGTGATCGGCGCCGCCGCGGCGAACGCCGACCCGGACGTGCGCCCCGACCCGTCCGCCGGCTCTGGTGGGAACCAGGCCCACCTGACCTTCGGCCACGGCGAGCACCGCTGCCCGTTCCCCGCACAGGAGCTCGCCGAAGTGATCGCCCAGACCTCCATCGAGGTGCTCCTCGACCGGCTGCCCGACCTCACCCTCGCCGTCCCCGCCGACGACCTCCTCTGGAACCAGGCGATCTGGGTACGCGGCCTGACCGTCCTGCCGGTGACCTTCACCCCGTCCTGACAACCCGGAACGCCCGGGACCGGACCAGAGCGCGGCTGATCACCGGCTGCCGGCCCCGTGAGCGTGGGCGCCGCGCCGTCGACTCCACTCAGCCTCGTCGCGCCAGGGGTGTCCGTGCCGGGCATGGCCCGCGACGGCGTGTGAGCATGGCCGCGGGCCAGGTCCGTCCGCGGACGATGCCCCACATCCGACGGCGCCGACCTCCACGTGCGGGACGGTGGGAGGGGACGAACATGAGAGTTCTGAACCGGATCCTGCGCACCTATGCCACCCAGCCACTCTCGGCCCGGCGCGCGATGCGGGTCATCATCGCCGCGACGACGCTGACCGTGCTCGTCGGTGGTGTCGTCATCCGGGTCGTCGACGCACGAAGCGTCCCGAACGTCGGGATCGGTATGTGGTGGGCGCTGCAGACCGTCACCACGGTGGGATACGGGGACGTCGTGCCGGGGACGGCGGCCGGCCGGCTCATCGGTTCGTTCATCATGCTCGAGTCGATCGCCTTCCTCTCCATCGTGACCGCCTGGGTCACGTCCAGCTTCGTCCGCCGCGCCCAGATCGAACGGATACCGGCGGAGAGCACCGCCCGTCCCGCGGTCGCCGGGGATCCGCGCGACCCCGACGTCGAAGCGCTGCTCCGCACGATCGACGCCCGGCTGAGCCGCATCGAAAGCGCCCTGAACCATCACCAAGAGTGATCATTCTGTCTGGCCCCGGTCGGCTGGTCGGCTGCCGGCCGCGTCGACGCGGGACCGTAACGGTCCAGTCATCTCGATGAAAATAGATCCCATCAATATTTGGCCATGAGATCGGGAGGCGCCGAGCCGCAGGGCCAGGGGTTGGCGGTGATCGATGTCGGCGGTATTGAGTCAGGTAATGCCACCGCGCTGGCCGACGTGGCCGCCCGGGTCGACGCCGCCTGCGCCACGACCGGCTTCTTCGTCGCTGTCGGTCACGGAGTCGATCGGACCCTCACCACGGCCGCGCTCACCGCCGCGGGCGACCTGTTCGGGTCCGGCGCCGCCGTCAAGGACGGTCTGCGCCTCGACTGCCCGCCCGGCGTGCAACGCGGCTACTACGGCCTGGGCGCCGAAGCCCAGGCGCTCGCCGCCGCGCCCACGCCCGGCCCCGCCCGGACCGCCGGTCCGGCCGGTCCGGCCCATCTGGCCGTGCCATCGGATCCGGGCGACCCGGCGCCGGAACCGCCGGACCTCTCCGAGACCTTCGCGATCGGCCCGGAGCCGCCCGTCGACGCGGGGCCGTTCACGGCCGGCAACATCTGGCCGCGCCACCTCCCCCACTTCCAGCGGACCTGGATCGCCTACCGGCGGGCCATGGAGCTCTTCGCGCACCGTCTGCTGCGCGTGGGCGGGCTCGTCCTGCGCGACGACCCGTACGCCTTCGACGCCCTGGTGACCCGCCCGATCGGCACCACCCGGGCGAACCACTACCCGGCGCTCGCCACCCGCCCCGAGACCGGTCGGCGGCGCGGCGGCGCGCACACCGACTACGGGACGCTCACCATCCTGGCCGTCGACGGCCACCCCGGCCTGGAGGTCAAGGTCGGCACGACCTGGGTTCCGGTCACCTGCCCACCGAACGGACTCGTCGTCAACGTGGGCGACCTGCTCGCCGTGCTGAGCGGGGCACGGTGGCGTTCGGCCTGGCACCGGGTCGCGGTGCCGGCCGGCGAGCCGCCGTACCCGGCCCGCACAAGCATCGCCCATTTCCAGTTCCCGAACCACGACGCCGTGATCGATGGTGTCGATCCGGCCGGTCAACCCGTCTCCATCACCGCCGGCGCCTATCTGACGACAAAACTCGCCCAGCTCGGCCGGGTCGCGCCACGCGCCACGACCGGGCACCACCGCAACGAGGTGACTGCATGACCGCCGCCGCGAGCACGGCCAGCACCACCGTGGACGACACGACAGCCACCACGGCCAGCACCGCCTCCGCCGACACCGCCTCCCCCAGCACCCCGACGGGCGTCCCGGCCGTCGCCGGGAAACCCGCCGCCGTACCCTCTCCCCGAGCCGCCGCCAGCCCCGGGATCAGCTTCACCGCCGTCTCCAAGACCTTCAGCACCGGTCGCCGAGGAGCACTGCGAGCCCTCGACGAGGTCGGCTTCGAGGTCGCCAGCGGCGAGTTCGTCTCCCTGCTCGGCCCGTCCGGGTGCGGGAAGTCGACGGCCCTTCGGATGGTCGCCGGCCTGGAGGCGCCGTCCGGCGGCGAGGTCCGCGTGCTCGGACGCCCGCCCGCCGAGGTCGTGTCCGAGCACCGGCTCGGGATCGCCTTCCAGGATCACGCCCTGCTGCCCTGGCTGGACGTGCGCGGCAACATCGCGCTGCCGTTCCGGGCGGTCGGCCGCCGCGTCGACCGGCAGCTCGTCGACGAGCTGATCGAGCTGGTCGGCCTGACGGCGTCGGCCGGGTTGCGCCCGCGCGAGCTGTCGGGCGGGATGCGCCAGCGGGTGTCGATCGCGCGCTCGCTGGTCCTGCGGCCCGACGTGCTGCTGCTGGACGAGCCCTTCGGCGCCCTGGACGCCGTCACCCGCCGCCGGCTCAACCTCGAGCTGCAGCGGATCTGGGCGCAACGGCGGATCACGACCCTGATGGTCACGCACGCGGTCGACGAGGCGGTGCTGCTGTCCGACCGGGTCGTGGTGATGAGCGCCCGGCCGGCGCGGGTCGTCGACGTCGTCACCGTGCCCTTCGACCGCCCGCGCGGCCTGGAGCTGCTGACCGATCCCACCTTCCACGAGCTGGAGGACCGGCTGACCCGCGCCCTGCTCACTACCGAGGCCGACGACGCTCGGACTGGCGCCGCCGGTCCAGACACGGAGGATTCATCGTGACCGACACMCGGCCGCAGACCGAGCAGCCACCGTGGGAGCGGCTCGCCGCCACCCTCGAACCGTGGCTGGTCGAGGTGCCCGCCGGCGCGGCCGCCGCCGAGGAGGCCGCCGGCGACGAGCTCGCCCGCATCTTCGACGAGCTCGGGTTCGTCCTGGTCCGCGGCGCGCTGCGCGAGGCGGAGGTCGACGAGCTCGACGCCGAGCTGGTCCGGCTGCACACCGCCCTCATGCGGGGAGAGCTCGACCCGCGGCACGGCGCCGCCGAGCTGGAACCACCCGGCGAGGTGCTCGTCGACGGGCTGCCGTTCCGCAACTACGTCGTCTACGTGACCCAGGCCTCGGCGCTGGTCGACCGTATGATCCGCGGCTCGCTGATCGGCTCGCTCGCCCCGCGCCTGCTCGGCGGCGACTCCTTCTTCTACGACTACGACCGGCACGGCGTCATGTACCTCGACGCCCGCGGCGCCTCGCTCTACAAGGGCCTCGTCTGGCACCCGGACTTCGAGTCGACGCCGAACATGCCGATCTGGCCGGCGGTCGCGTTCACCGTCAACCTGGACGACACCTCGCCGGAGAACGGCTTCCTGCGGATGCTGCCGGGCAGCCACCGGACCCCGCCCGCGAACCGCCCGGAGCGGTACCGCAAGGTGCCGGGCGAGGTYGCGGTCTACTGCCAGCGCGGCGACCTGCTGTTCCACCACAGCCACCTGTGGCACGCGGCGAGCCGGCCGAGCAACGACGAGGCGATCCGCCGGCACGTGCGCGGCAAGTGGTGCTCCGGTGCCCCCATCGAGGCCGGCGCCTGGGACGGCCGGTTCGACAACTCGGCGACGCGGGCCAGCGGGCGCTGACATGGCGGTCCTCAACGTCGAGCGGTACGGCGACCCGGCCGGGCCGCCGTTGCTGGCGATCCACGGGATCACCGGCCACGCGCGTCGCTGGGAACGGCTCGCCACCGAGGGGTGGCCGGCCCGGCGGACCCTCGCGGTCGACCTGCGCGGGCATGGCTTCTCGCCGTGGGAGCCGCCGTGGTCGCTCGACCAGCTCGTCGACGACGTCCTCGACACCCTGGACGACCTCGGTGCCGGGACCGTCGACCTGGTCGGCCACTCCTACGGCGGCGCGGTCGGGCTGCGCCTGCTGGCCCGGGCGCCCGGGCGGCTGCGCCGGCTCGTCCTGCTCGACCCGGGCATCGCCCGGCCGTCGGCGCTGATGGCGGCCGAGGCCGAGGGCATGCTCGCCGCCGACGGCTGGCCGGACCTCGACGCCGCGATCGTCGCCCGCAGCGCGGGCTGGCTGAGGTCCTCGCCGGACAGCACGGCGCTCGCCGGGTCGCTGCGGGTCGGCGCGGCCGCGCAGCTCGGCGGCGTGCATCCCGCCGTCCGCACCGAGATCGAGCATCACCTGTTCGAGGGTGCCGACGGCCGGTACCGGTTCCGGTTCAGCCGGCCCGCGGTCATCGCGGGGCTGGGTGAGCTGTGCCGCCCGGTGCCCGAGATCCCGACGGCCCGCCCGACGCTGGTCGTCGTCGCCGGGCAGGCCGGCGTGGTCACCCCCACCCTGCTCGCCCAGCTGCGCCGACAGCTCGGGGACCAGCTTCTCGTCACGACCCTCGACTGCGGCCACATGGTCGCCTGGGAGCGCTTCGAGGACACCACCTGCCTGGTCGACACGTTCCTGACCGACGCCCGCCCCGATCCGGACGAGCCGCGATGAGGCCAAGGAGCCACCCTTGTTCGATCTTCTGATCGTCGGCGGCACCCTCGTCGACGGCACCGGAGCGCCACGCCGGCCCGCCGACGTCGCCGTCACCGACGGGCGGGTGGTCGCCGTCGGCGACCTGCGCGGCCAGCCGGCCCGCCGGACCGTCGACGCGTCCGGCCGGGTCGTCGCGCCCGGCTTCATCGACCTGCACACCCACTACGACGCCCAGGCGTTCTGGGACCCGACGCTCAGCCCGTCGCCGCTGCACGGGGTGACCACCGTCGTCGGCGGCAACTGCGGGTTCACGATCGCCCCGCTGTCGGACGACCCGGCCGACGGCGCCTACCTGATGCGGATGCTCGCCCGGGTAGAGGGAATCCCGCTGGAGACCCTCCAGCAGGGGGTGCCGTTCGACTGGCGCTCGACCGCCGAGTACCTCGACCGGCTGGACGGGACGCTCTCCGTCAACGCCGGGTTCATGGTCGGGCACTCGGCGCTGCGCCGGGTCGTCATGGGCGGCCAGGCGCTGGAACGCGCCGCGACCGACGCGGAGATCACCGCGATGCGCGAGCTGCTCGCCGACGGCCTGCGTGCCGGTGCCCTGGGCTTCTCGTCGTCGTGGTCGCGCACCCACAACGACGCCGAGGGGGGCAGGGTGCCGTCCCGGGTGGCGACCAGGGAGGAGGTGCTCGCGCTGTGCGAGGTGTGCCGGGACTTCCCCGGCACGTCGCTGGAGTTCATCCCGCACGTCACCGCGTCGTTCGACGAGGAGATCCTCGACCTGATGGCCGCCATGTCGGTGGCCGCGCAGCGCCCGCTCAACTGGAACGTGCTGCCGGTCACCGCCGGCACGGCCGGTGACGCCACCGCGAAGCTCGCCGCCGGCAGCCACGCCGCCGAGCGCGGCGGCCGGGTCGTCGCGCTGACCGCGCCGATGACGACCGCGCTGCGCCTCAGCTTCCACAGCGGCTTCATGCTCGACGCGATCCCCGGCTGGGCGGACGTGCTGTGGCTCCCGCACGACGAGAAGCTGCGCGCGCTCGCCGACCCATCGGTGCGGGCGAGGCTGCTCGCCGGCGCGGCCAGCGCCGACAACCCCCTGCCGCACATCACCGACTGGGACCGCAAACAGATCCTGGAGGTCTTCGATCCGGCGCTGCGACCGGCCCTCGGGCGGACCGCGGCCGAGCTCGCCAGCCAGGCGGGCACGACGGCGTTCGACGCGCTGCTGGACGTCGTCGTCGCCGACGACCTGCGGACCGCGTTCGGCTCCGTCGTCGAGGAGAGCGCGGCCGACTGGGCGGCGCGGGCGCGGGTCTGGCGTGATCCGCGGGCCGTCGTCGGCGCCTCCGACGCCGGCGCGCACCTCGACCTGTTCGCGTCCTTCCAGTACACGACGGTGCTGCTGGCCGAGGGCGTCCGCGAGCACGGCGTCATCTCACTCGAGGAGGGCGTGGCGATGCTGACCTCGGTGCCGGCCGACCTGTACGGCCTGGTCGGGCGCGGCCGCCTCACGGTCGGCTCCTGGGCCGACGTCGTCATCCTCGACCCGGCGACGGTGGGCTCCGGCCCGGTCCACACCCGGTTCGACCTGCCCGGCGGGGCGGGACGGCTGTACGCCGAGGCGACCGGCATCGACCGGGTGCTGGTGGGCGGCGCCGACGCCGTCGTCGACGGGGAGTTCACCGCCGCCCGCGCCGGTGCCCTCCTGCGCGGCGGCAGGGACACCAGGACGGTGGCCCTTGTCTGAGAAGCTGAGCCGGCTGTCGCGCGCCGCCCGCCCGTTCCTGTTTCCGGTGCTCGGCACAGTCGTCTTCGTCGTGCTCTGGGAGTGGACCGGGCKGGCGGGCACCTTCGGGAAGACCTGGCTTCCCCTCACGACCATCCTGGACGAGTTCGACCGGCCCGGCCGCTCCGAGCTGATCAGCCGGGCGGCGAGCGCGACGTTCCGCCGGGCCGCGAGCGGCTTCGGCTTCGGCTTCGCGCTGGCGGTCGCGGCGGCATCCCTGAGCTCGATGGTCCCGCGGGCGCGCAGCGCGATCGGCGGAGCCGCGATCGCGCTGAACTCGATCCCGTGGATCGCGCTCGCGCCACTGCTGATGATCGTCGTCCCGCGGGACCAGACCCCGGTCGTCATCGCCGGGCTCGCCGTGTTCTTCCCGGCGTTCGTGACGGTCAGCGCGGGGCTCGCCGGCGGGTCGCGGCAGCAGGAGGACCTGCTCGGCGCGCTGGGTGCGCCCCGTTTTCGACACTGGCTGCTCGTCCGGCTGCCGAACGCGGTGCCCTCGCTCGTCCTCGGGGTGAAACTCGCGCTCCCGTCGGCGATCATCGGCGCGGTGTTCGGGGAGTGGTTCGGAGCGAGCCGGGGGCTCGGGCTGCTGCTGCTCACTTCGATGCAGAACTACCGGCCGGCCCTGCTGTGGGCCGTCTGCCTGCTCATCGCCGCGGTCACGATGGTCACGTACGGCCTGCTCAGCCTGGTCGAGCGGGGCGTGGAGCACCGGTTCGCGCTGCGCGCCACCGACACCGCCGCGCTGCCGGCCCGCTCCCGCGCCGGCTGGCGCGGGCTGGTCGGCTGGCTCGCGTTCGTCGTCCTCGCGGTCACCGGCTGGGCGGTCTACGTCGACGCGAGCGGGGTCAGCCCGCTGCTGGTCCCGGCGCCGGGCACGGTCGGCGGCGAGCTGGCCGACACGCCGGGCCTGTTCCTGCGCAGCGCGCTGTTCACAGTGCGCCTCGGGCTGTCCGGCTGGGCGATCGGGCTCGCCGTCGGCGCCCTGCTCGCGATCGCCACCTGGTGGTCGGGTCTGCTGCGTGGCCTGCTGACCCCGATGGTGATCGTCGCGAGGACCGCGCCGACGCTGGCGCTGCTGCCGGCCGTCGCGGCGGTGATCGGCTACAACGACTGGAGCATCATCGCCATCTGCGTGCTGATCTCCTTCTTCCCCGCCTTCGCCTACACCCTCAAGGGCCTGCGGATGTCGGCGGACGGCGCCCTGGACCTGCTCGCCGTCGTCGGCGCGCCGCGCCCCCGTCGGTTCCTGTTCGTCGTCCTACCGGCCTCGCTGCGCGACATGGTCGTCGCCATGCGGCTCACCRCCGGCGTCTGCGTGATCGCGGCCGTCGTCGGCGAGTACCTGATCGGCCAGCGTGGGCTCGGCCGCCTGTTCGCGGACGCGATGGGGCGTCAGAACATCGGCCGGGCCTGGGCGGTCGCGCTGTCGATCGTCGTGCTGTCGATGGTCGCGTTCGGTGTCGCCGACCGGATCGGCCGAGCGGTCTCGGCCCGGATGTCCTGAGCCGGGCGATCTCAGCCCGGATGTCCTGACCCGAATGTCCTGACCGGGCGCCGCCGGGCGCCCCACTCTCCCGCCTACCCACACGCCCGAATATTGATCTGATCAATTTCACTCTCGTCAGCGAAGGAACCAGACAATGGCCAAGTCCGGGGCGGTCTCGTCCGCCCAGCTTTCCCGCCGGTCCCTGCTGCGTCGATCCGCCCTGTTCGGCGGGGCCGCGCTGCTCGGACCGACGGTCCTCGCCGCCTGCGGCGACGACTCCTCGTCGGGGTCGACCGCGGCCGCCGCGTCGGCCGGCACCAAGGTCAGCACCGTGTTCTCCTGGGTCAAGAACGTCGAGTGGGCGGGTTTCTGGGTCGGCGACGACCAGGGCTACTACGCCGACGAGAACATCGCGCCGGACTGGATCGGCGGCGGTCCGAACGCGCCGGAGAACGTGCAGGTCCTGGAGGCCGGCAAGGCCGGGATCGGGCTCGCCTCCGACACCCTGAAGATCATCGACGCGGCGGCGCAGGGCGCGGATTTCGTGATGTTCGCGGCCACCCTACAGGAGTCGCCGGTCGGCTTCGCCTGGTTGGACCCGAACATCAAGAGCATCAAGGACCTGGTCGGGAAAACGCTCGGCGGGGACAGCTCCTCGCCGTCCATGATCGACGCCTGTTTCAAGGTGAACGGTATCCCGAAGGACTACAAGTTCATCCAGATCGGGGCCGACCCGGCGCCCCTGGCGAACGGCCAGGTCGACGCCATCCTGTGCTACACGACGAACCAGGTCAGTGTGCTGGAGGCGCAGGGTCTCAAGGTGTTCTCCGCGACCCTCACCGAATTCGGCGTGCCGCTCTACGCCGACGCGCTCATCGCCAAGCGCAGTTTCCTCGACGCCAACCACGACGCCGTCGTCAGGTTCCTGCGGGCGACGATCAAGGGGCACGAGAAGAACATGCAGGACCCGGAGCTGGGCGCCCATCTGTCCGCCGAGAAGTACGGCGTCGATCTCGCGCTGGACTACGAGGGCCAGCTCACCGAGAACAAGAAGCAGATCAAGCTGTGGGTCAGTGACGTGACCCGCAAGAAGGGCATCCTCTGGATGGACAAGGACTACATCTCCGGTCCGGTGTACGCCGGGATCCGCGCGGCCGGCCGTACCGAGCTTCCCGACGTGAACAAGCTCGTCGATCTCTCGTTCCTCACGGAGGCATACGACGGGAAGACGTCGCTGCTTTCCGCGTGACGACATCGGGGTTACAGGAGTCAGAGGAGCCACGGTGGGCCGCGGGTGTTCGCGCCCGGGCCGCCCGGCGGCCGGATCATGGCGGGTATGTTCGCCGGAGTCCATCCGCGCCGGGGGCACCGTCGGAAGGGGTGAGGTGTGGGCGACACCAGGACCGAGCTGAGCGCTCAGGTCGGCGTGGCGATCCGGCGTCGACGCAAGGCGCTGGAGCGGACGATGCAGGACGTGGCGCAGGAGGCGGGGCTCTCGCAGCCGTTCCTCTCGCAGATCGAACGGGGTCTTGCCCTGCCCAGCATGCGGTCGCTCGACCGGATCGCCCACGCGCTCGGCACCAGCGCGCTGTCGCTGCTGTCCAGTGGCCAGACCGGCGGCCAGGCCGACGTCGTCCGGGTCGCCGAGCGGGTCGGCCTGGTGCAGGACGAGCTCGACCCCGGCTCGAACGCCTCGGCCCTCACCCCGGCGAACCGGCAGCTGAGGGCGATCGAGTTCACCGGCGGCTGGCGGGAGTTCCAGCCGTACTCGGTCCATCACAACGACGAGTTCGTTCTCATCCTCGCCGGTGAGTACGTGGCCGACGTCGACGGGAAGCAGTACGAGCTAGGCCCCGGCGACGCCGTGTCCTATGCCGGCGGGACACCGCACCGGTACCGGATCGTCGGCGCCGGCCCGCACCGGTTCCTCGCCGCCATCGTCGGCGACGAGTTCGACGTCGTCGCGCGCGGCGACCAGCTGGCAAGCCTGAGCACGCCCGCCTCCCGCGCGATCAACAGGTCCTGCGGCGACCTTTCGCACTAGGCATCCTTCGCGCTAGGCAACCTTTCGCGCCAGGCGACCTCTCGCGTCGGGCGGCGCCGATTCTGGGCGGCTGATCCCAGGAGTCCCACCGTGCCCGGACGTCGCGCGCGCCGCGACGTCCGGGCACGGCCGACAATCGTGAACCGAGGTAGCACCTGTGCACGTTCACACCCACCTCTACACGGACGGCGACTGGCTCGACCCACTGGGCGACGCCACGATCGACGTCATCTCGCCGTACACCGAGGAGATCGTCGGAAGGGTTCCGGACGGGACGCCGGCCGACATCGAACGGGCGGTCGCCGCCGCGCGGGCCGCGTTCGACACCGGCCCGTGGCCGCGCCTCCCGGTCGCCGACCGCGCGGACCTGCTCGACCGCGCCGCCGACCTGCTGGAACGGCGCGGCGCCGAGGTCGGTGCGCTCATCATCGCCGAGATGGGCTCCCCTGCCTCGTTCGTCGCCGCCGGCCAGGTACCCGCTCCGATCGCGTTCCTGCGCGCGGCGGCGGCGCTGGCCCGGGAGTTCCCGTTCGAGGAGCACCTGGGCGAGGGCGGACGCACCCTGGTCCTGCATGAGCCGGTCGGCGTCGTCGCGTGCGTCGTCCCGTCGAACTTCCCGCTGCTGCTCGCCGTGGCGCAGGTCGCGCCGGCGATCGCCGCCGGCTGCTGCGTCGTGCTCAAGCCGGCCCCGGAAAGCCCGCTGGACACGTACGTGCTCGCCGAGATCCTCCGGGAGGTGGGGCTGCCGCCCGGTGTCGTCAACATCGTCCCGGGTGGCAGCGTCGCCGGCACCCACCTGGTACGCCACCCGCAGGTCGACAAGGTCGCGTACACGGGCAGCGCCGCCGTCGGCCGGCAGGTCGCCGCCTGGTGCGGCGAGCGCCTGGCGCGGGTGAGCCTGGAGCTGGGCGGGAAGTCGGCCGCGATCATCCTCGACGACGCGCCGCTGGAGCGCACCGTCGCCGACCTGCTGCCGATGGCGTTCCTGAACTCCGGCCAGGCGTGCGTCGCGCAGACCAGGATCCTCGTCTCGCGGCGGCGCCATGACGAGTTCGTCGACGCGTTCGCGGAGGCCGTCGCGGCGATGACGGTCGGGGACCCGGCCGACCTCGGCACCCAGATCGGCCCGCTGCTCGCCAGGCGCCAGCGCGACCGGGTCGAGGGCTACCTCGACATCGGCCGGGACGCCGGCGCGAAGATCGTGACCGGGGGTGGCCGGCCGGCGTCGCAGCCGCGCGGATGGTTCGTCGAGCCCACGCTGTTCGTGGGCGTCGACAACAGCATGCGGATCGCCCGGGAGGAGATCTTCGGTCCGGTGGTCTGCGTGCTCGACTACGACCACCCCGACGAGGCCGTCGCGATCGCCAACGACTCGGAGTACGGCCTGTCCGGCTCGGTGTGGACGGCCGACGTGGCCGCGGGCGTCGACATCGCCCGCCGGGTGCGGACCGGCATGGTCAGCGTCAACGGCGCGTTCCAGTCACCCGACGCGCCGTTCGGCGGCTTCAAGAACTCGGGCATCGGCCGCGAGTGCGGTACGGCGGGCTTCAGCCTCTACCTGGAGACCAAGTCCGTCGGCCTTCCTCCCTTGGACTGAACCACGCCCGCCGTGCCCAGCGGGCCGGAACTCACCCCACCGGCCTCTGGACACGGCGTACGGCGACCGGCGCCGGCAGCCGGCTGGTGGGCGAAAACCCATCCTCCCGCCGCCGGCGGCGCCCATCTCCATCAGAACGCGTGCCCGTTTCACGGAGGTTTCCTGTCCGGCCATGTTCGTTCGCCGAACGACCTCCGGGCGGTATTAGATCCGAAACAATGATCGTGCGACCATCGAGGATGTGGGAGACATCGACCGGCCACGGCGAACCGATCAGAGGAGTTCCGCGGCCACCGTCCGGGACGAGCTCACCGCGCCGACATTGTCACTGCGCGGACTAACCGAGTCGGGTTCGGCGTTCGCCTCCATCGTCGCCGCGGTGGACGCCGCCTGCCAGGGCGCCGGCTTCTTCTGCGTCGTCGACCACACCGTCGCGCCGTCGCTGATGGCCGACGCGATCAGCGCCTCGGCGCGGTTCTTCGACCTGCCCCAGGAGATCAAGGAACGCAGTCGGGCGCGCAGCCATCCGACCCTTCGGCGCGGCTATGTCCGGCTCGGCGGCGAGAGCCAGGCGGCCACGGCCGCGGTGACACCGATGATGGCAGCCGGGACGCCACCATCCCGGCTGGATACGGGCCACGACGAGGGCGAGGAGGCCGGCGCCGCCGGCACCGCCCGCGTGCCGGATCTTTCCGAGACCTACTGCCTGGCCCCGCACGGCGGATCCACCCACCCGGGCCCGTGGTCGGCCGCCGATGTGTGGCCGGACCATCGCGTGGCGTGGTTCCGGGCGGCGCTCGAGCCGTTCCGGGCCGCGGTCGACGGGTTGGGCCGGCAGTTGCTGCGGGTGTGCGGAGCCGCCCTTCGCGACGATCCGAACGCGTTCGACGAACTCTTCCGACAGCCGCTCGGCGGGCTGCGCGTGAATCACTACCCGGCATTCGACGGCCCGCCGAAACCGGGTGTCTGGCGGGCTGGTCCGCATACAGACTATGGGTTCTTCACGCTCGTCGCGGTGGACGGCCAGCCTGGTCTGGAAATTCTCCGGAACGGAACCTGGCTACCTGTCGACGTCCCGGCCGGTGCATTCGTCGTCAACGTCGGCGATCTGCTCGCGGCAACCAGCGCCGGCCGCTGGAACAGCACCTGGCACCGGGTGGTCGCACCGACGGGGCCCGGCCCCCAGCCGGCCCGGACGAGCCTCAGCTACTTCCAGTACCCCGACCACCGGGCCCCGGTCGCCGCTCAGTGCCAGACCACCGCCACCGCAGCGGGCACCACCGCCGCGGGAACCGCGGGATGGACCGCGGGCGACTACCTCGCGGCGAAGATCGGACTGCTGTTCGGCACCGGGGACACCGACACCGTCAGCGCATCAGACCGTCGATGACGAGGTCGAGAGCGTCCATCATCTCCGCGCGGGCCGTCTCGGTGTCGGCGGCGCGGGCGATGTAGAGGGCCGCCTCGTCGCTGGCGCCCATGAGGACGTGGGCAAGCGGGCCCACCGGTTGTTGCCGGATGCGGCCGATCTCCATCCCCCACGAGAGCACGTCCCTGATGAGGCCGAAGACGTGGCGCTGGCACAGTTCCCGCCACTCGGCCCAGCCCAGCACCGACGGGCCGTCGAGCAGCACGATCCGGTGGACCTCCGGCTCGACGCAGATCCGCAGCCAGGCACTCGCCGCCAGCCGCATCGCCTCGATGGGGTCGTTCGAGCCCGCGTCGGCGACCTCGCTCGCGAGGCGGGCCGCGACGTCCGCCTCGACGGCCTCGACGACCGCCGCGAACAGGGCGGTCTTGTCGACGAACTGGTGATAGAGCGCCCCACGGCTAACCCCGGCCGCGGCCACGATCGCCTCCGTCGCGACCGCGGCGAAGCCCTCCGCGGCGAACAGCCGCCGGCCGGCGGCCACCAGCGCCGCCCGCGTCGCCGCGGACCGGTCCACCTGACGGCGCCGGGCGGGCTTCGGCTCTGGGCCTGGCATCTCCGGGCTTGGCATCGCGGGCACAGCCAGATTCTCCCCCCTTCTGGACCGTTGTTTTACATACAGGCTGTCGGTATGTTCCTTCGTGTGGAAGCCTCACCTCCCCTCGAAGTCATCGATCTCCCCCAGGGCCAGGTCTCCTACCGCGCGGCCGGGCCACAGGCATCGGACCGGCCGCCGGTGGTCTTCCTGCACGGCCTCCTCGTCGACGGCCGGCTATGGGCCGCCGTGGCCGACCTGCTCGCCCAGCACGGCGTGCGCAGCTACGCGCCGGCCCTGCCCCTCGGCGCCCATCCGGCGCCGATGCGTCCCGACGCCGACCTCACCCCACGCGGCGTCGCCCGCCTCGCGCTCGACCTGATCGCGGCCCTCGACCTGCGGGACGTCACCCTCGTCGGCAACGACACCGGCGGCGCGATAGCCCAGTTCGTCCTCGACACCGACCCGGCCCCCATCGGCCGCGTCGTGCTCACCAACTGCGACGCCTTCGACGCCTTTCCCCCGCCGCCCCTCGTGCCGCTGATCCGCGCCCTTCGCCACCCGGCGCTCGTCGCGGCGATGGCCCCCGGGCTCCGGTCGGCTCGGCTGCGGCACGGGCGGTTCGGTTTCGGCCCCCTGGCGAGCCAGCCCTTCGACCCCGAGCTGACCGGAAGCTGGGTCAGGCCGCTTGCCGACGGGAGGATCCGCCGCGACCTGGCCAAGGTGGCCCGCGGCATCGATCCGAACGACCTGCTCGACGTCTCGACCCGGCTCAAGCAGACAGCCGGCCCGGTGCGCGTCCTCTGGGGCGACGACGACGGTTACTTCCCCGTCGACCTCGGTCGGCGCCTGGCCGGTGCCTTCGCCGACGCGACCTTCGAGACCGTCGCGGGCGGCCGGACGTTCCTCCCCCTCGACCACCCCGACCGAGTAGCCGCCGCCATCCTCGCCACGACCTGAGACGAGGCCGGCGATCACGTCGCCCACCTCGTCGCGGGGCCGGCGGCGTTCAGGAATCCCTGGGCGCCCGCGGCCGAGCTGTCGGCGGAGAACCGGCAGGTGACCCCATCTCCGGACGCCCGCCTGGCCGGATCCGGCGCCGGGTCACACCGGTAGGCCGGCCTCCAGGTGGCCGAGTGCCTGGTCGACGAGGTCGGGCAGGTCCGCGTCGGAGTTCTCGGCCAGGGCCGGCAGGGTCGCGAGCATGGCACCGATCGCGCTGCCGGCGACGGTGCGCACGGCGAGGTCATCCCTCGGGCGGCCCACCCGGTCGGCTATCGCGTCGGCGAGCAGGAGCATCGCCTGGGAGATCTGGTCGAGCATGGCGGCGCGTAGGGCGGGCTCGGCGACGATGAGCGAGGTGCGCTCCTGTACCGCCCGCCGCTGGTCCGGGGTGAGCAGGTCGAACTGCAGGCGGATCGCCGCCCGGATCGCCTGGATGGGCGTGAGCTCCGCGGGCTGGTTCTGGAAGGCCTC
The DNA here is from genome assembly GCF_001854645.1 of Pseudofrankia sp. EUN1h. Taxonomy (NCBI): domain Bacteria; kingdom Bacillati; phylum Actinomycetota; class Actinomycetes; order Frankiales; family Frankiaceae; genus Pseudofrankia; species Pseudofrankia sp. EUN1h. The sequence continues at coordinate 61,903 of NZ_MBLN01000079.1, forward strand.
GATGATCAGGGGGTCGAGGTCGTCGTGCAGGACGACGTCCTCCTTCGTGCGGAAGTAGCGGAAGAACGTCGTCTCCGACACCTCGGCGGCGTCGATGATCTGTTCGACGGTGGTGGCCTGGTAGCCCTGCTCGTGGAACAGCCGCAGGGCGTGGGCCTGGATGGTGGCTCGTGTCCTGGCTTTCTTGCGTTCTCGCAGGCCGGGTGTGGCCGGGTCAGTGCGCGGCGGCATCGGCCGTCCCTTCCTCGATCGACTGGCCGGACTCCGTTCTACGGGATCGCCGGCCGGGAAGGAGGGCCAGGGCCGCGAACGCTCCGAGCGTGGCGATCGCGGCCGCCGCCAGGAACGCGGCGCTCATGCCGTCGACGAACGCCGTCCGGACCGCCTGTTCCAGTCCGGGCGCACCGGCTGCCCGCGCGGCGGCCGTGCCGTCGTAGAGGCTCCGGTGCGCGGGCGCGGCCACCGCCGTCGGCAACGCGGCGTCGCCGAGCCGGGCGTGGTAGGCCGCGACGAGGACGCTGCCGGTGATCGCCGTGCCGAGCGGGCCGCTCGTCTTGTTGAACGCCTGCACGACGGCGGACTCGGTGCCGCTGCGTTCAGCCGACAGCCCGGCCAGCGCCGCCGCGGTCGACGCGGACAGGGCCAGTCCTGTGCCCGCGCCGACCAGTGCCGTCCAGCCGGCCGTGAACGCGAGGCCGGAGGTGGGCGCGGAGGCGGCCCCCACGGCGAGGCCACCGGCCAGGAGCAGGAATCCCAGCGCTGTCACCGACCGCGCGGGGACCGCCGACGCGAGCCGGCCGGCGAGCCCGGCGCCGACGACCATGCCGGCGATGAGCGGGAGCAGGCGCAGGCCGCTGCCGAGGGTGCCGGTTCCCTGCACGCCCTGGAAGTACTGGGGCATCGTGAACAGCACGCCGATCATCGCCAGGCCCGCGACCGCGGCCAGCGCCGATCCCCACAGGAACGGGCCCGGCCGCAGGAGCCGTGGGTCGACCAGTGGCCGGCCGGTGGGCAGCCGGCCGAGCCGGTGCTCCCACCAGACGAACCCGGTCACCACTGCGGCTCCGACGGCCGTCGACAGCACCGCGTCCGGGCTGCCCCAGCCGCGCTCCCCGGCCCGCACCAGGCCATAGATCACCAGTGCCAGCCCGGACGCCGACGCCGCCGTGCCGACCGGGTCCAGCCCCGGCCGTTCCGTCGACCGAGACTCCGGGATCAGGATGAAGCCGATCACGGCGGCGAGCACGACGACCGGCACATTGAGCAGGAACACCCAGCCCCACCAGAACCGCGACAGCATCCAGCCGCCGAGGATCGGGCCGAGCGGCAGGGCAAGGAAGGTCACGGCCTGGTAGATCCCCACCGCCTTCGGACGTTCCTCCTCGTCGAACAGGACGACCAGGGCCGACAGCGCCATCACCGTGATGCCGGCGCCGGCCAGCCCCTGGAACAGCCGTCCCGCCAGGAACGCCCCGATCGATTCCGCGGTGGCGCAGAGGACGGACCCGAACGCGAACACGGCCAGGGACGCGAGCAGGACGCGGCGGCGGCCGAACCGGTCACCCGCCAGGCCGACGGGCAGCACGGCCGCCGCCAGTACGAGCAGGTAGCCGGCGGAGAACCAGACGAGGTCCGACTGCGACGCGCCCAGTGCCGTCGACAGCGTCGGCTGAGCCACCGACAGGACCGTCCCGTCCAGCCCGACGGCGAGCACGCTCAGGTTGACCGCTCCCAACGCCCACCACCGCCGCGTCCCCGGTCCACGCATGCGACAGCCTCCTCCTAATAAATGCTTCCTCCAAAAGAAGGTAACACCCATTTTTGGGAGGACGCCAAGCGAGCCGTCGCCGGGTCGAAAGGCCGCGCCAAGCGGGCCGCAAGGACGGCGGTTGCGGTCCCAAGTGGCGCGCAAGCGCCGGGCGACATGGTGGCGCATTCCACTTCGTGACCCCGCAGGTCACCGCCCCATCAGGGAGCCACCATGTCGACGCTCGCCTCCGACACCCCGTCCCTCGTCGTCGCGCTCGCCGCCCTCGCCGAGAAGATCAACGGCCAGGTCCTGCTGCCCGGCAGCGACGCCTACCTGGCGGCCGCGACCCCGTGGAACGTGGCGGTGCCGACAGCGCCGGTAGCCGTCGTCGCGGTCGCCGACCCCGCCGACGTCGCCACGGCGGTGCGCTTCGCGGACGCCCACGACCTCGACGTCGTGGTGCAGGCGACCGGGCACGGGGCTCTGGCCCAGACCCGCCCGAGCCTGCTGGTGCACACCGGCGCCCTGGACGAGGTCGCCATCGACCCGGTGCGGCGGCTGGCCCGGGTCGGCGCCGGGGTGCGCTGGCAGCAGGTGCTCGACGCCGCCGCCGTGCACGGCCTCGGCGCGCTCGCCGGCTCCGCCCCGCACGTGGGCGTCGTCGGCTACCTCACCGGCGGTGGCCTGTCGCCGGTCGCCCGTAGCTTCGGCTACGGCAGCGACCTGGTGACGGCGTTCGACGTCGTCACCGGCGACGGCGTGGCCCGCCGGGCCACCGCGACCGAGAACCCGGCGCTGTTCTGGGGACTGCGCGGCGGCAAGGGCGCGCTGGGCGTCGTCACCGCCGTGGAGTTCGAACTGCTGGACGTCCAGGAGATCTACGGCGGCTGCCTCTACTTCGACGGCGCGGACGCCGACCGGGTCATGTCGGCGTGGAAGACCTGGTCGGCGGCGCTGCCGGAGCAGGCGTCGACGTCGATCGCCGTGCTGCGGCTGCCGCCGATGCCGGCGGTGCCGGCCCCGCTCGCCGGCCGTTGCACCGTCGCGGTCCGGTTCGCCTGGGTCGGCGACCCGGCCGACGGTGAGCGGGTGATCGACCCGATCCGCGGCCTGGCACCGGTGATCTTCGGCGGTGTCGACGTCCTGCCGTTCCCCGCGCTCGGCATGATCCACGCCGATCCGGTCGACCCGATGCCGGTCCACGAGCAGGCGGTGCTGCTGCGCGAGCTGCCCGACACGGCGGTGCGCACCCTGCTCGCGCTGACCGGCCCCGCGGCCGACTGCCCCCAGGTCATCGTCGAGCTGCGGCTGCTCGGCGGGGCGCTCGCCCGCGAGCCCCGTCAGCCGAGCGCCGTCTGCCACCGCGACGCCGCCTACTCGCTGCTGACGATCGGCATCGCGGCGCCGCCGCTGGCCGCGGCGACGACCGGCCACGCCACCGAGGTGATGGCCGCGATGGAACCGTGGTCCGGCGGCCTCGGCGCGCCGAACTTCGGCGCGACCACCGACCCGGCGCTGGTCGCGCGCAAGTACGACGCGCCCGCCCTGTCCCGGCTCGCCACGCTGACCGCCAGCTACGACCCGAACGGCCGGATCGCGTCGGCACACCCGGTGCGCGCGGCCGCCGCCGCCCGCGCCCGCTCCTGACCACACACTCGCCGGTCCGCGCGAGCAGCCCAGGCACCGACCTGGGCTGCCAGCCACCGCCCTCGTGATCAAGGCCCACATCTGTGACTTCGCACAGACGATCACTGCCCATCGGAGCCCGCCCGCATCGCGGCCGACGATCGGCGTGCTGGACACTCGTTCGTGTGCTTGGGCGGGAGGCGTGACATGAGCGGCGTGACGACATCCGGGACGGGAAGCCCGGTTGGTTATCTGTGGATTCCGGCGGTCGACCTTTCCGCCGCCGCCGCGTTCTATCGGGATGTGTTCGGCTGGGAGGTCGACGAGCCTGGCCAGGGCACGGGCGCGGTCGGCTTCCGCGCGCCGGGCCTCATCGGCCAGCTCACCACCGACCTACCGGTCGGGCCCGGCGGGCCGTTGCTATGGCTCATGGCCGACGACCTCTACAAGGCGCTGCGCCTGGTCGAGCTGCGTGGCGGCCAGGTACTCGGGCGGCCGCGACGGCAGGGCGGCATCCGCTACCTCGTCCAGGTCAGCGATCCGGCCGGCAACAGGCTGGGCATCGCGGTGCCGGCCGGCCCGCCGCGGCCGCAGCCGCTGGTCGTCGCGCGCGACGTCGAGGCGTCCAGCCGCTGGTACCAGGAGCTGCTCGGGCTGCGCTCCGACCACGGCGGCAAGGACTACGAGCGGCTCGTCACCGCCGACGGCACCCTCGTCCTGCAGCTGCACCGCTGGGACGTCGAGCACGGCCACGGCCAGCTCGCCGACCCCGACCAGCCGATCGGCAACGGCGCGGTGCTGTGGTTCGGGGAGGTCGCCGACTTCGAGGGCGCCGTCGAGCGCGCCGGACGGCTCGGCGCGGCGGTGGTGCACCCGCCCATGCGCAACCCGCCCAGCGGCGAGGGCAACGGCCCGGCACACCGCGAGATCTGGCTGAAGGATCCCGACGGCTACACCGTCGTGATCGCCAGCCCGGACGGAGAGGACCACGAGCCAAGCTGAGCGCCCACGCCGCTCCCCGCACCGCCGGGCATCGCCCAGGCCCCGCATCGCGGCACCCGGGACTCCGTGCCCCCGCGCCGACAGGGCTCGCAATGCCAAAACCCCTGGTCAGCCTCGCTGGATCGGCCAGTGGCTGGTCGTCTATGCCGGCGAGTCCAATGCCCCGGACCAGCGCTTCAAGCGAATCGGCCTCTTCACGGACAGCGCCGCCGCCGGACCTCTGTCCTTCGTCAGCGCCAACAACGGCGTTCTCACGCTGACGGCGGACGCGACATCGCCAGGCGGAGCCCCTGACGGTAAGACAACGGTGACGTTCGACCTGTCGACCGACACATTCAGGTAGCCACGAGGCCGAGTGCCGCCGATGGACTTCTCCTTCTGATTGTCTGGCGGGAAACCCACGAGCAGCGCGCCGAGCCGCACCCAAGATCCCACCAGATCCTCGGCCTGTTCATGATCTGGTGAGATTCTCGGAGTCCCAGCTCCGAAAATCCCACCGGATCATTGACTGCCATCGACGGCCACCGCTGCCGGCAGGCTCCACCTGTGACTTGGCGACGACGACTACGACCTGCGGGTCTGCCTCCCATGGCCGCCCGGCCGAGCGAGCGTGCCGGTGATCTTTGACCACGCGGCTGCCAACGTACATAGAGCTGCACCCACCGGTGCTCGCTGTGCCTTTGCACCGCCAGGATGATCTCTTCATCCGGAACGGTGTCGAAGAACTTCTCGATGTCCAGGTCGATGACCCAGGACCGTTCCCAGCACCGCCTCTGGCACACCGCCACCGCCTCGAGCGCCGACCTGCCGGGGCAGTAGCCAGGACGTCGGCCCGCCGGGCACCGATCGGCCGCCCGTCGCCGAAGAAAATGATCACCCAGCTCGGCAAGCCGGTCGTTCGGCGAACGGCCCAGGTCGGGTCACGACCGTCGACGACCGAGGCACGCTTCGATCGATCTTGATCCCGAGTCGGTACTCCACCCTGGCCACGTACGAGGGCACCCCTGTCACAAACAGCCTTCCACGGCGACACATCGACCTACGATTGATCCCTATAGTCACCAACTGGTACCTCGGCGTTCTGCCGCCAGAGTCAGCAGTGCTCCGTTCGATGCTGGAGGCGCTCGTGCGGCCGAGCTGGGTCGAGCAGGTCACCACCGCCGCGCAGACCCTGGTACCGCCCGACCGCCGAGATCGGCCGCGACCGCGACCGCTTGCGCAGGCACGCCGCGTAGACGAGGGCGTGTACGCCGTATCGACGGCCCGGGGCCCGATCGGCGTCGATGCCATGATCGACCTGCACCTCGCACCCCGGGGAACGGACGCATCGGACCGGATGACGTACCGGGTGACCGCTGTAGAGGAAGGGCGAAGTGAACTGCGTGTGCGCGTCGCTCCGCACGCGCCGCACACCGGCCTGTGGCTGTGGGGAACCGCGAGGGCCGCGGGCTACCTCGAGCGCAACCTCGTCGAGTGCTGGAAGAATCTGGGCGACCCTGGACTCGCCAGCCAGATAGTCGACGGCATTCTCACTCCCGTACTGGCAACGGTGAACCAGGCCCCCGGACTGTCCAGCGACCAGGCGCGCGCCTACCACGCCTGTACGACCAACGGTGTACGGATGGTCTGGGGTCCTCCGGGCACGGGTAAGACAACCGTGCTCGCGAGAGCCATCGACGACCTGCTCACCCGAGGAAAGCGGGTGCTGCTGGTCTCCGCGACGAACATCGCCGTCGACAACGCACTACTCGGCGTCGTCCTCGCCCGCGACCCGCCGGCCGGAGAACTGGTCAGAGTGGGCCCGCCCGCCCTCGCCAGGATCGCTCAGGACGACCGGGTCTCACTCCCCCGCCTCGTGCAGGCACGCCTGCGGACACTGACGGGCCAGCTGGCGGAACTGGAGCAGAAGATCCGCCAGCTCGAGGGTGATCCCGCGCTGGCGCGACTTCAGGAGCTGGACGAACGCCTCGACGGCTTCGAGCTCGTGGCTCACCGCGCCGCCCAGGCCCGCGTCGAGCGGGACCGTGCCCTCGCGGCGCGCACAGACCAGCTGAGCGCCGCCGAGTCGCGGCTGCGTGCTGCCGAGGGCGCGCGCGACGAGCTGCACGCCGCCTGGGTGCGCGCCTGCGACGAGCTGGGAGCGATCAGCGCGGTGAGTGAACGGCTGGCCGAGGCCAGCCGCCTTCGCGCGGAGACGGCCCGGTTGGATGCCCACGCCGTCGCGGCGGCCGGCTCCCTCCGGGCCGTGGGAAGACGGCTGACGTCCCTACGCGAACGACGCGCGGCACTTCCGGGCGGCACGCCACGAGCCTGGCTGCGTAACCGAGCCGAACAGGCCCGCCTCGGCGCGGCCGTGGCCGAAGCCGAACGTTCGCTCGCCGCCGCGACGTGGGAGCACGACGAGGCCCGGCGGCTGGCCGACGAGCACCGTGCGCTGGCAACGCCCCTGGCCGCCGAGCATGAGTCGGCCGCCGCGCCGGTCACGGCCGGCGAGGTCACCCGGCGGCAGGGCGCCGTGGCCGATGCCCGGAAGGCCCTCAGGCGGGCACAGGCCTCCCTTGATGCGGCCTACCAGGAGGTCGAACGGCTTCGGGCGGTTCGTGCCCAGATTCTGGCGCGCGCCGGGGCGTCCGACCGGGATCGAGCCGTCATCGAGGCCGCCGAGCGCGCGGGGCTTCCCGCCCTGGCGGACGAACGCGCGGTGCTGTCGAAGACAGCCGCGTCTGTGCGGGACGAGCGCAGTGCGCTCGAACGACGCTACGAGCAGGTCCTGGAAGCGCTGGAGAAGTCCCGAACCGAGACAGAGCCCGCGATCATCAGAAAGGCACGCCTCGTCGCGGCGACCCTTACCCGGTTCCGGATCCACTCGGCCGTCTACGACGGCCCGTATGACGCCGTGTTCGTGGACGAGGCGGCGGCCGCGCTGCTCCCCGACCTTCTGCTCGCCGCGGCGAAGGCCCAGGAGACCGTCGTCCTGCTCGGTGACTTCCGCCAACTTGGCCCCGTCCGGCCGACCGTGGACGAATCCGCGCCGCATGCCCCCTGGCTCTTGCAGGACTGCTTCGCGCTGGTGGGCGTGACCGAACCCGCGACCGCGCTGGCCATGCCGGGTTGCGTGGCCCTGCGGACCACGCGCCGCTTCGGCCCGCAGCTGGTCGAGCTGGCCAACAGGATCGCCTACGACGGGGTGCTCGTCGCCGGTCGGCCCGCGCCGGCCTCGGCCGACGACGCCCAGATCGTCCTCGTCGATACCGACGGCCTTGACGGCCTCGGACTCGACGAGCTCGGGCGGGTGCGCCTGCCGGCCGGCCAGGCCGGGCGATGGTGGCTGGCGGGCAGCCTTCTCGCCCGTGCACTCGCCGAGCATCATCGCGAGCGCGGCGAGAGCTCCGGAATCATCACCCCTTACCGTGCGCAGGCCCTCGCCACCGTCGACTACCTCGACGATGTTGGCTCGCTGGGCGGCGACCCGCCCGTCGAAGCGGGAACAGCCCACACGTTCCAGGGCCGAGAGTTCGACGTCGCCATCGTCGATCTGGTCGAGGACGGCGGCGTTCCGGGCTGGGCGGCCCGGGCGTCGCTGCGCTCCGCGCGGCCGATGGACCGTGAGGGGGCGAAGCTTCTCAACGTCGCCATCACCCGTGCTCGGCATCGGGCCTACCTGCTGGTGAGCCGGCGCGCGGTCGCCGCCGCGTACGCCCGTTCCACGCTCGGCGCGGTCGGGCAGCTGGTCCGCGACGGCACGATCCACGTTGTCCGTGCCGTCGACCTCCTCGGGCTCCCCGACCCGGACGGGAAGGACGCCCCGCCCACGGACCCGCTGGTCGGTGAACTGTGGGAGGCGTTCCAGGGGCACGTCGTCGTGGAGAGGATCTACGACGAAGCCGGCTACGTCACGGCGGTGCGGGACGCGATCCAGGACGCCAACCACTCGGTGTGGATCTGGTCGCCGTGGTTCGGAGCCCGCCAGGACGCGCTGGTGCCCCTGCTCGCCCGGGCCCGGGACCGTGGCGTGACGGTCACGGCCTTCGTCGTCGACGAGAAGGACTGGGTGCACCGGCGCCAGCGCGCCAGCAGCCGACACCAGGACCGCCGGCTCGGCGAGCTTGCCGGCGCCGTGAGCCGTCTCGTCCGCCTCCGCCAGATGCACCAGAAGATCGTCATCGTCGACGACGAGACCGTCTTCGTCGGCAGCTACAACACGCTCTCCAGCACCGGCCGCCGCGAGATCATGATTCGCCACCGGGGACGGCGGTTCGCCGCGCAGGTCCTCCGCCACGAACGCGCGGCCCAGCTCGCCGAGCCACCCTCCTGCCCTAAAGAGGGCGCCGTCATGGACGGGGCCCGATCCGCGAGGGCGCAGGGCGACGGCTGGCACTGGGTGTGCCCCGCGTGCGGCACGCAGCAACAGCTCCCCCGGGATGACAACGCCACGAGGAGGACGCCGCGCGGTGGCGCAGGCTCCAGCGCCTGACGGCGGGCGAGAACGCTCCGGCGGCGGGCATCATGAGACGCGTGCCGTCCTACCGCCTGTTCGGCCCGGTCGAGGTGGTCCGCGACGGGCGGCCGGTCGCGCTGGGCGGGCCCAAGCAGCGCGCCGTGCTTGCGGCGCTGCTGCTCGACGCGGGCCGGGTCGTCTCCGTCGACCKCCTGGCCGACGCCGTCTGGGGCGACGAACACCCGCCGAGCATKCTGTCCAGCCTGCACGCCCATATCTCCAACCTGCGCCGGCTGCTGCGGGACGACGAGCGGGCGACGTCGCCGATCGTGCGCCGCAACCCCGGCTATGTCGCGGACGTCGCCGCCGACGAGATCGACCTGCGGCTGTTCGAGCGGGAATGCGACCGGGCGCGCGCCGCGGCCGAGACCGGTGACTGGCCGGCGACCGTCGAGGCCACCGAGCGCGCCGCGGCGCTGCGGCGGGGACCGTTGCTCGCCGAGTTCGCCGACGAGCCGTGGGTGCTGGCGGCGGCGGCGTCCGTGGAGGAGCGGTGGGCGCAGTGCGAGCAGCACGCGATCACGGGCCTCCTCGGCGTCGGGCGGGTCACCGCCGCCGTCTCGCGGTCCCGTGAGCTGCTGCTCGCCACGCCGCTCGCCGAGCAGGCCTGCTGGCTGCGCATGGTCGCCCTCTATCGAGCGGGACGGGCCGCGGAGGCGCTCGACGTGTTCCGCGAGCAGGCCCGGCGGATGGACGAGGAGCTGGGCCTGGACGTCGGCCCGGCGCTGCGCGACCTGCAGGGCGCGATCCTGCGCCAGGATGGCGAGCTCGACGCGTGGCCCGCGACCCCGGTCTCGTCGGATCCGACCAGCCGCGCCGGCACCGCCGGTGTCGCCGGTGTCGGGCTGGCCGTCGCCACCAGCGGCATCGCTCCTGGCGCGGCCGGCGCCACCAACGCCGGCGCCACCAGTGCCCACGCCGACGCGACCGGCGGCACCATGACGGACCGGGCGCGGCCGCCATCGGTCGACGACGACCTGGTCGGCCGGGCCCGGGAGGTGGCGGCGCTGGAGTCCGCGCTCGCCGAGGCGATCGCCGGCCCCGGCCGCTGGATGGTCCTGACCGGCCCGGCCGGAATCGGCAAGAGCCGGCTCGCCGAGGAGGCCGCGGGCAGCTGGCAGCGGGCCGGCGGGGTCGTCTCGCGCACCGGATGCCCCGACGACGTGGTGCCGCCATGGTGGCCCCTGCGCCAGCTGCTGCGTGACCTTGGCGCCGATCCGGACGACCTGCTGACCCCGCCGGCCGGCGTCGACGCCGACGCGGCCCGGTTCGTCGTCTACGACCGGGTGGCCGACGCGCTGGCCGACGCCGCCGCGGCCCGGCCGTTGCTGGTCGTGGCCGAGGACGTGCACTGGGCGGATCCGGCGTCGCTGCGGCTGCTCACCCATCTCGCGGGCGCGGCGGCGTTCCCCGGCCTCGCCGTCGTCGCCACCGCCCGGGACGTCTCCGGGAACCCCGAGCTCGCCCGGCTGCTCGCCGCCGTGTCCCGCCGGCACGGCTCCCGGCGCCTCGCCGTCCCGCCGCTCACCGAAGCCGAGGTGACCGAGCTCGCCGGCCGGGTCAGCGGGCAGGCCCTCGACGCCGCCGAGGCGGCCCAGCTCACCGACCGGACCGGCGGCAACCCGTTCTTCGTCTGCGAGTACGCCCGGCTGCCCGCCGAGGAACGGGCCAGCGGCCAGGTGCCGGTGGCCGTGCGCTCGGTGCTCGGCCAGCGGCTCGCCGGGCTCGACCTGGCCGTCATGCAGGTGCTGCGGGCCGCCGCGGTCATCGGCGACACCCTCGACATCGACCTGCTCGGACGGGTCACCCGGCTCGACCGCGACGAGCTCGCAGACCTGCTGGACGAGGCCGCGGACGAGCATGTCATCGTTCAGGCCGCCGGCACCGGGCGGTACATGTTCGCGCACGCCCTGCTGCGGGACGAGGTCGTGGCCGGCATCTCCGGCCTGCGCCGCCAGCGGCTGCACCTGCGGGTCGCCGAGGCGCTCGGCCCGGCCGGGGGCGGCGAGGCGCTCTCCCGGCGGGCGGCGCATCTCGTCGCGGCCTGGCCGCTCGCCGACGCCGCCGACGTGTTCGACGCCTGCCGGGCGGCGGCGCTCGACGCGGAGCGCCGGTGGTACTCCGAGGCGGCGGCGCACTGGTGGGGACAGGCGCTCGACGCGCTCGACCAGACCACCGGCGGTCGCGGCAGTGGTTCCGGCGATGGTCCCGGCGTCGACCGGGACGAGGTCGTCGTCGCGCGGGTGGCGGCACTCGCCAGGGCCGGCCGCGGGCAGACCCTGCTCGACGTGGTCGACGCGGGCCTGCTCGACGCGGTGCGCCGCGGGCGGCTGGACTCGGCGGGCAGGCTCGCCGCCGCCCTGCTGCGCACCAGCGGCTCATGGCCGTGGCCCGCCTACGGCGACGACCCGGCGCCGCTGCTGGCCCGCCTCGCCGGCCTGGAGACGCTGGTCACCGCCGACCCGGTCGCCCGCGTCCGGGTGCTGGCCGCGCTCGCGGTCGGAAGCTGCTACGACCCGGACGGCTCGGTGCCCGACCTGCTCAGCCAGCGGGCGATCGACCTCGCCGAGCAGACCGGTGACGACGAGGCCCTGGCCGACGCCCTGCTCGGCCGGGCGCTGGCGTTCTCCGGAATCGCCGAGCGGGCCGCCGAATCCCTCGACCTGCTCGACCGGCTCGCCGCGGTGCCGCACGCCAGCGCCCAGCTCGATGAGGTGATCGCGCACGGCCTGCGATACCTGGCGAAGACGGCACTCGGGGACCCGACGGCGGCCGACCACGTGCGGCTCGGCGCCGTCGGCAGTGACCTGCTGCGGCTGCCGGCGAGCCGAGTGCAGTTCCGCTGGGCACAGGGCTCTCTCGCGCTGTGGCGCGACGACGACCTGACCGCCGCGGAGGCGACCTACCGGCACGCCTCCGAGCTGCACCGCGAGACGGAGCTGTACCAGAGCGGCGCCTACCAGGCTGCCCTGCTGACCCTGCGCTGGGAACAGGGCCGGCCGCACGAGCCGGACGAGACGTTGCCGGTCGACATGTCCGCCCCGTGGACCGCGGCGCTGGCCGCGATCACCCAGGGCGGTCCCGGCACAGACGAGCTGGTAGCGGCCGAGATCGCCCGGTTCGAGCCGGTCACCTGGACCACCCACGGCCGGCTGACCATGCTCGCGCATGCGGTGGCCGACCGCGGCCTGCGGGAGCAGGTGGAGATCCTGTCGGCCCGGCTGGCCCCCGTCGCGCACTGCGCCGCCAACATCGGGCAGTGCGGCATGGTGGGCCCCGTCGCCCTCGGCCTCGCGCGGCTCGCCGCCCTGGCCGACGACCTGCCGGCGGCGCGGGCCCACCTGCGCACCGCCGCGGAGCTCGCCGCCCGTACCCACGGCATCGGCTCGCTGCTGCGCTGCCGGCTGTTCGCCGCCCAGCTCGCGGCGCGGGCCGGCGGGCCGGTCGACGACGCGGAGCTGCGCGACGTGGCAGAACGCGCGGACCGGCGCGGCATGGCCGGTGTCGCCCGGGACGCACGGGCGCTGCTCACCGAGCTCGCCACCGCGCCCTGACCACACCACGCCCTCACCACACCACGCCCTCACCACACCGCGCCCTGACCGCACCGCGCACCGGGCGCCGCCGCGCGCTGGCCGCGCCGCGGCTAGCCGCGCCGCGCGCTGGCCGCGGCTATTAGTGGTGGTGTTCTGGTTCCTGGTGCGCGGCCCGCTGGCGTTCGCCCCCCTGGCTTGCCACCTTGGCCCGCCGCTGCCGCCACTTCCGCTGCGCCTTCTCCTTCTTCAGCGCGGGGTCGTACTTCGTGCCGGTCAGCGGGCCGTTCTCGCCGAGCTCGGCCGGGCCCATGGCCTTGATCAGCATGGCGCGGAAGAAGTTGACGTGCCGGTAGCCCTTTTCGTCGGTGTCGCGCGTCTCGTCGGTGTCGCTCGTCGCCACGTCCCTCTCCTCACCTGGTCGCCCGGCACCCAGCTCGCGTGCCTGTCTGACGCAGATCGCCCGCGGACGGGGGCGGTAAACCTCGCCGGCGCGGCGCCCGCCCGTGACCTGACGGACACCGGTGAGCAGGCGGGAACCGAACCACGAGGTGGCCGAAATTCGTTCGCGCGGCCAAAATCCCGCCGATACGGTTCCTGGGTGCTTGATGAGGATGGCTACTTTCCGGAGGCGGTCGCGGCCCGGTACGACGCCACGGAGGCATCTCGGTTCGCGCCGGAGGACGTCGATCCTGCCGTAGACGTCCTGGCCGAGCTTGCCGGCGATGGCCGCGCGTTGGAGTTCGGCGTCGGTACCGGACGCCTCGCCCTCCCCCTCGCCCGCCGGGGCGTACCGGTGCACGGCATCGACCTCTCCCGGGCGATGGTGGCCCAGTTGCGGGCGAAACCGGCCGGAGACACGGTCGACGTGACGATCGGCGACTTCGCGACGACGACCGTCGAGGGCTCGTTCACCGTCGCCTACCTGGTCTTCAACACGATCAAGAACGTGACGACGCAGGATGGCCAGGTCGAGGTCTTCCGCAACGCCGCCGCGCACCTCGAGCCGGGCGGCTGCTTCGTCGTCGAGGTCAACGTGCCAGCGCTGCGCAGCCTGCCGCCCGGGCAGAACGTCCTGCCGTGTGACGTCGGCTCGCAGAGCTGGTCCTACGACGTGTTCGACGTCGCCACCCAGCGGATGAGCTCCAACTACGTCGAGATCGTCGACGGCCGCGGCACGGTCCGCTCGATCCCGTTCCGCTACGTCTGGCCGGCGGAGCTCGACCTGATGGCCAGGCTTGCGGGGCTCCGTCTGCGCGATCGCTGGTCCACCTGGTCTGGAGCCCCCTTCACCAGCGAAAGCCGCCAGCACATCTCGATCTGGCAGAAGCCGACCGCGCCGTAGCCTCGCCCCCGGCCACGCTCGCCCGGGAGTACGCGACTGATTGATCACCGCTGTGTGCCGCCGTGGTCGCGACCTGATGGGGTCAGTCGCGGCAGGGTCAACGACAAATCCTGCCCATCCGCGCATATGAACGGGGCTGCCGCGCGATCGGCGCACGCTAGGATCCCTCGTGATCGTTCGCCGCCCGGTCGGCGGGAATGGCGAATTCGACGTCTCGGCGGGAGTCAAGGGCCCGTCAACGGGGGCAGCCATGACCAAAGCGCCGACCGGTCGGCGGTTTCTTCTATGCGTCGGCGTCGAACGCTACGCCCACCTTCCACACGGTGAACTCCCCGCCGTCGGGCAGGACGTCGCGAGAGTGACCCGGCTGTTCACTGACCTCGGCTATGAGGTGCCTCTGCCTGGCCTCGGGCAGTATTCGTCCGCGTCCCACGTGAAGGAGGTGCTGAGCCACTGGTGCCGGGACGCCGCGCTGGGCCCGGAAGACCTGGTCACCCTTTACTACGGCGGCCACGGCGTGACGGTCGACGGCGACCGGCACTACCTGCTGTGCTGGGACAGCCGGTCGGATGACCTCGCGGCGAGCGCGCTCGCCACCGAGGACCTGGTGCGGATCCTCACCGGCGGCCAGCTCGGCAACGTCCTCCTTCTGCTCGACGCCTGTTACGCAGGCGCTGGTGCCGCGGACGGCGCTACCCTCGCGCTCCAGTCCCTGAGCCGCCGGCTTTCCACGTCGAACGCGAGCACCGGAATGTGGTTCCTGTCGTCGGCCCGAGCCGCGGACCAGGCGGTAGACGGCGCGTTCGGTGCATTGCTGCCTCGCGCCGTCGACGCGGCGGCTGTGCGCGCCGGCCAGCGGCAGCGTTTCATCGACCTGGCCGAGCTGGTCGACACGATCAACACGCTGTTCCGCGAGCACGGCCTGGACCAACGGACGGAACTGGCGGCCGGGCTGGTAACCGGCCTTGCTCCGTTTCTACCGAACACCGGCTACCAGGAGACACTTCCGCCAGTTGGCACGGATCTCGAGACCCAACTGCTCGCCGCGAAGCGCGACCTCGTCGACCACTTCGGCCCACGCTCCCGCGGCGTCGAGTACGAATCCGAACGAGGACTGTACTTCCGAGGCCGCGAGAAATTGCTGCGCGAACTGGTCTCCTGGCTGACCGACGAGCAATCGGATGGCAAGGGACGCATCGTTACGGGCAATCCCGGATCGGGCAAGTCCGCAGTGCTCGGACGCGTCGTCGCAATGTCGGACCCGGTGTACCGGCGTTCGCTCGATCTCGACGACGTCGATCCCGAGCTGACGTTGCCGGCCGGCGTGGTCGACGTCGCCGTCCATGCCCGGCACAAGCGGCTCGAGGAGGTGGTGCAGCAGATCGGCACCCAACTGGGCGCGCCCGCCGACGGCACCAGCCGGCTGCTGCAGGAGGTGAGCCGGCGGGCACGCGAAGGGTGTGTCGTGGTCGTCGTCGACGCGCTCGACGAGGCAGGCTCCGGCACGTACTCCGACACCGCCGCGCGCAGAGAGCCCAGGCGCATCGCACGCGAGCTGCTGCGACCTCTGTCGGAGATTCCCGGCGTGCGGCTACTCGTCGGCACCCGACGTGACCTGCTAGGCGCGCTCGGGCCCACATTGCGAACGCTCGACATCGACAGGTCCGGATACCTGGGGGCGGACGACATCGCCGGTTACGTCCGGGCGGTGCTGCTCTCCGAGGACCAACCGGAGGTCTCGACGCCCTATCGCGGTCAGCGCGACCTCGCGGACGTCGTCGGGCAGGCCGTGGCCCAGCGCGCGGACGGTGTGTTCCTCGTGGCCCGGATGACGTCCCGCAGTCTGCGCTCCGCGCCGGTGCCCATCGACGTCACGGACCCGGACTGGGCGGACCGGCTGCCGACGGAGATCGGCGAGGCCTTCGACGACTACCTGGCCCGGTTCGGGCCGGACGAGGAGCGGGTGCGCCGCATGCTCGCCCCGCTGGCCTTCGCCGAGGGGCACGGCCTGCCGCGAGGAATCCTGTGGGCGCAGCTGGCGACCGTGTTCGCCGGATCGGTCTGCACGGACGAGGACATCGGCGCGTTGCTGCGGGAGGCCGCCGCCTACATCGCCGAGGTCGTCGACCCCGCCGGCCGCTCGGTGTACCGGCTGTACCACCAAGCGCTCGCCGAACACCTGCGGTCGGATCCGCGGTTCCCGCAGCGGGACGCGCAACGGCGCATCTCACGGTCGCTGGTGAGCGGGGTGCCGCCCCGAGCTGGCAACTCGGATGGTGTGACGGCATCCGACGACCACGCGGCTCGCCGCGACTGGTGGCGGGCCAGCGCCTATGTCCGCGAGCACCTGCCGACCCACGCGGCCGCGGGTGGCGTACTTGACCAGCTCGTCGAGGACCCTGGATTTCTGCTCGCGGTCGACCAGGGCACGCTGCTGCGGGCCTTCTCCTCGGTCCAGTCGGCGGCGGGACGGGCTGCCCGCAAGGCCTATGAGCAAACTGCGAACCGGCTACGGGAGACCGCACCGCTGCCCGAGCGAGCCGCATACCTGCAGCTGTCCGCTCGCCGCTGCGGTGCCGACGAACTCGCCGGGCTCCTCGAGCGGCTAGACGTCGACCTCCCATGGTCGACGCTGTGGACCTGGTGGTCGCCAACCGGTGTTCATCGGCAGATTAGCGGCCACACCGAGCCCATCACCGCCGTCGTCCTGGGAGACCTAGACGGTCAGCCGATCGTGGTCTCTGGGGATGCTGGCGGCAACGTGCGTGTCTGGGATCTTCTCAGCCTGGAGCCGCTGGGAGGTTCCTTCAAGGCCGACGACCGGCGCATCACTGCGCTCGCTCTGGGTGAGCTGGATGAATATTCGGTACTTCTCGTGGGCGGGGCAGAGGGCTGTGTCCGCATTCTCGATCTCTCGACGCGGGAGGAGATCCGCCCGCCGCTACGTGGACACACGAATGGCGTCACGGCGATCGCCGTCGGGTCATCCGACGGCGAGGCGATTGTCGCCACCGGCAGCCGGGATGGCGCAGCGTTGGTTTGGCGGCTGYGCGACGGCGCCCGGCTAGGGCCGCCGATCGTGGGGCACCGTAGCGTAGTCCACGCGGTCGCGCTGGGTCGGCTCGACGGCGCCGACGTGCTGTTGACCGGCGGCGCCGACAACCAGGTCAGGGTATGGCGGGTCGGTTCGGGTGAGGCGATCGGCCGGCCCTTCATCGGCCATTCGAACAGTGTCAACCAGGTTGGCGTCGGTCTATTGCAGGGCAGGCCGATCGTCGTGACAGGCAGCTCCGACGGCACCTGGGGACGGTGGGACATCGCCAGCGGGCAACAGATCGGCGAGCCGGTCGGCGCCCACCGGCGAGGGATTAAAGGCCTCGCGCTCGGCTACCTTCGCGGTCGCGCGATCGTCGTGACTTGCGGTGACACGGCGCGCATCTGGGACCTGGAATCCGGCCAGCCAATTGGGCAGCCGCTCGTCGGCCATTCGGGACCGGTTTTTGCCGTAGCGGTGCGCGATGCCGGCAGCCGGCCAGTGGTGGTCACCGGCGGCGACGACCGTGTCGTACGGATCTGGGACATCGCGGCCGAACAACCTCCGGACGAACACACCCAGACCGTCAGCGCCCTGCAGACCGGGAGCGTCGCAGGCAGGCCGGTCGTCGTAACGGGAAGTCGGGACACGACCGCACTGGTCTGGGACCTCCTAACCGGAGAGCCCGTGACGGCACCGCTGCGCGGCCATCGCCAGGACGTGACCGCCTTGGCGCTCGGTTACGCCCGGGGAACTGACGTTCTCGCCACTGGCAGCCCCGACTGTGAGGTGCGCGTCTGGGACCTGGTGACCCAGCGCCAACTTGGTCCGACGCTGGTCGGGCACAGCAACAGCATCTCCGCCCTGACGTTCGCGCAGGTGGCCGGCGAACAGGTGCTCCTGACAGGCAGCGTCGACGGCACGGTGAGGGTGTGGGAAGTGGRCACCGGCAGGGCTGTCGTAGAGCCGTTGACCGGGCTGAACGCGGACCTGGATTTCCTCATGGTCGCGGAGGCCGATGGTGGCACGGTCGTCATTGCGTCTAGCGTTACCGGATCGAGCTACCTGTGGAAGCTCGCTGCGGAGATCTCAGGCCATGCTCTTCCGAAAATCCCCGAGCACAGTCGAGTTCTAGCGGACGCGTGCCATGGTGGTACACCGATCCTGCTACTGACTGACCGAGCCAACAACCTGACGCTGTGGGACGTGGTTACCGGCACACCTGCCAGTCAGACCGCGCCCGGACCGGGTAGTGTTCTTAGTGCCCGCCTCGTTCACCACGAAGGACGTGAACTTGCGATCCTCCGATGCTTCGACCGGGCCGTCGTCTGGGACATCGCCGATGGYCGACAGGTCGGACGTCCGCTGATCGACACTCTCTATGACCGCCGCACCTGGGTTACAGCGATTTCCTCCCAGGGCCAACTAATAGGCGTGGTGACCCGATCACAGGGCGACCAGGTGCAGCCGTGGGACGTCGAGAGCGGCAGACCCACGACTTATAGGATCGGCAGCGGAGATATGAGCGTATCCGGTCTGCAGGTGTCATCGTACGGAAACTCCCGGAGGTTGGTTGGCGCCTTCGGCACAGATGTCGTTCGAATCTGGGATCTGGAAAGCGGAAATACATACCTATCGCCAATTCTGGCCTACTACGCGACAGGTGTGCACTTCTTTCCCGACGACGATCCGGAGTCGATTTTCGTGGCCGACATCAATGGATGCTGGATTCACAACATGAGGCACGTATCTGATCCCCGAAAGATCTTAGGAAGATTTCAAGGGATAGTCCTACTGACAGCAGACGGCAAGCCTGCGCTCGCCACCGGAGACGACGACAACATCGTTGTACTCGATCAGATCTCTGGAGCTAGACTTCGGTCTTTGACAGGTCATTCTGGAAGGATCATGGAGCTGGCCGCAGCGGTGGTCCAAGAGCGGTGCCTGCTGGCGAGCGCCGCCGGCGACGCGACCGCGCGGATCTGGGACGTTGAGTCTGGCGAGGCGATCGCGACGTTCGCGGGCCACGGCGGGGAAGTCAACACGGTCGCGTTCGGCCGACTCGCCGAGGCGGACGTCGTCGTAACGGGCGATGACGACGGCGCGGTCCGCATCTGGAACCTGGCGACGCGGGAGCAGGTCGGCCATTGCATGACCACGCATGCAAGCTGGATCAGCGCCGTCCGCTGCGTCGCCGACGGCCCCAACCTGCTGTGCGCCACTGGCAGCAACGATGGTCTTGTCCGAGTATGGGATGTCTCGGATAAGAGGCTGCTCGCCGAGATCACGATGGCGACCGTAGTCCGGGATCTCGCCATTACCTCGGATCGCCGCCTTCTTGTTGCAACCAACTCCGGGCTGGCTGCCTTCCACGTTCGCCAATGACGTTCGCTGTCCCCTAGCATCGAGCTCGCTCGCGGCTATCGCCTAGCCGCACGGATGGGATACTAAGGTTGATCGGGTCGATGCAAGTTCGCCAGTGCCATCAGTCCGGTCACGCCGAGCAACATCCGGGAGACCATCGAGGGTAACACTCAAGGGTCGGCTCTGATTCGTCAAACTGGCGCCGCAGATGAGATGTTACCTGCCCCGTGCCTGGCACCAGCGCCGCGCCATGAACAGGACGCGGTTACAAGAGGGCATCGCGGTTCGACAGTACCGTCACTGACCGAGATTCTATCGATCTGGGACCTTCGCCGCCGCGGCGCCGGCTACGGTTGACCCAAAGAGGTGAGTAAACACATACTCCGAACTCATGTCGTCTGCAGAGATCAGCGCCTCGGAAGGGCTCGCGCCGTTACTGGTGCCTGCCGACTGGGCCGAGGTCACACCCGCCTGGTTCACGGCGGTCCTGGCCGAGAGCTGTCCGGGCGCCGTGGTCGAGGACGTCGTCCTGGTGGCGCGGGATGACGGCACCAACCGCCGGGCGCGGTTCGACCTCACCTACGCCGCGGGCTCCGGCCCGGACCGGGTCTTCCTGAAGGCCGAGGGCGTCCATCGGGCGGTGCACGCCCGCAACGGCAACCTCTTCAACGAGCCGGACCTGTTCGCCTCGGGCGTCCCGCTTCCCGTGGACCACCCACGCTCCTACAAGGTGATCATCGACCGCCCCGGGCTGGACTACCTCATCGTCATGGAGGACGTGACCAGGCGGGGTGGCGACCCACGGGACTCGACCCGCCCGATGACGGTGGATCAGGTCGCGAACGGCCTGCGCGGCCTGGCCAGGCTTCACAGCCGGTACTGGGAGTTCTCCGCGGCCACCGAGCCGGACCTCGCCTGGGTCCAGACCTGGGCACCGACCGAGGGTTTCCAGGCCGGGCTGCGGACCTACACGCCGAGAGGCCTCGAACGCGGCGGCGACCGCCTCCCGGGCGCCGTGACCGCGCACGACGGCGACGCCCACGTCGACATCTGGGCCCGCTACGTCGCCACGCTGGACCGCGAGCCAGTCACCCTCCTGCACGCCGACGCCCACATCGGCAACACATACGTGCTGCCGGGCGACGAGGTCGGCTTCCTCGACTGGCAGGTCGTGCGCCGCGGCGCCTGGCCGCAGGACGTCGGCTACTTCCTCGTCGGCTCACTCACCGTCGAGGACCGCCGCGCCGCCGAGACGGATCTGATCAAGGAGTACCTGACGGCGCTCGACGTGCCGGACGCGACCCGCCCCGCCTTCGACGACGCCTGGCTCCAGTACCGGGCGTCCGCCGCCTACGGGCTGACGATCTGGCTGTCGACCCTCGGCACCGACGGCTACCAGAGCCAGGAGATCTCCCTGAACCTCGCCGAGCGCTATGCCGCCGCCTACGTCGAACTGGAGTCCGAATCGGCRCTGGCCGCCCTCGAACGGTGACCTTGGTCGGGCCGCCGGGATCACGGRCTCGGAGGATCCGCGGCGAAGGGGCTTGTGGCCGGTCTGGAGGGTCGGCCAGGCGCCGGGGCGCGCCGGTTGACGGACCGATTGGCCCGGACGGAAGGTAGCCGGGGCGAACGATGCCAGTCATCGGGCCGAAGGCGCGGCCCGTCGGCGACGCGTTGTGGACGGGAGTACACGTGGTGGATGGCCGAGGCGGTGGCGACGCGGACGTCATCGTCGTCGGGGCGGGACTTGCCGGGCTGGTGGCGACGGCGGAGCTCGCGGACGCCGGGCGGCGGGTGATCCTCGTCGAGCAGGAGAACGAGGCGAACCTCGGCGGCCAGGCGTTCTGGTCGCTGGGTGGCCTGTTCTTCGTCAACTCTCCCGAACAGCGCAGGCTCGGCGTGCGCGACTCGTTCGAGCTCGCCTGGCAGGACTGGCTTGGCACCGCCGGCTTCGACCGGGAGCGTGAGGACCACTGGCCCCGGCAGTGGGCGCGGGCCTACGTCGAGTGGGCCGCCGGCGAGAAGCGCGCCTGGCTGCACGCGATGGGTGTCCGCTGGTTCCCGATCGTCGGCTGGGCGGAACGCGGCGGCTACGGCGGCGACGGGCCGGGAAACTCGGTGCCGCGCTTCCACCTCACCTGGGGCACCGGCCCGGGTGTGGTCGAGCCGTTCGCCCGCCGGGTGCGGGCCGCGGCGGACGCGGGGCTCGTGACGTTCCGCTTCCGCCACCAGGTCGACGAGCTGACGCTCACTGCCGGGCAGGTCGACGGCGTGCGCGGCACCGTCCTGGAACCGAGTGACACCCCCCGGGGCGTCGCGTCGTCCCGCACGGGTGTCGGTGAGTTCGAGCTGCACGCCCAGGCCGTGATCGTCACGTCCGGTGGCATCGGCGGCAACCAGGAACTGGTGCGCGCCAACTGGCCGGCGCGCCTCGGCGAGCCGCCGAAGCACATGGTCACCGGGGTGCCGGCGCACGTCGACGGCCGGATGCTCGCCATCAGCGAGGCCGCCGGCGGCAGCATCGTCAACCGCGACCGGATGTGGCACTACACCGAGGGCATCACGAACTGGGACCCGATCTGGCCGAACCACGGCATCCGGATTCTTCCCGGCCCGTCGTCGCTCTGGTTCGACGCGACTGGCGCCCTGCTGCCCCCGCCGCTGTTCCCGGGCTTCGACACGCTCGGCACGCTCGCGCACATCCAGCGCACCGGCCACGACCACACCTGGTTCATCCTCACCCAGAAGATCATCGAGAAGGAGTTCGCGCTCTCCGGCTCCGAGCAGAACCCCGACATCACCGGCAAGGACATCCGCCTTCTGCTGCGGCGCCGTTTCGGCGAGGGCGCCCCCGGCCCGGTCGAGGCGTTCAAGAAGCACGGCGTCGACTTCGTCGTCCGTGACGACCTGCGTTCACTCGTCGACGGCATGAACGCGCTTACTCCGACCCCGCTGCTGAGTTACGAGGACATCGAGCGCCAGGTCCTCGCCCGCGACCGCGAGATGGCGAACCCCTACACCAAGGACCTGCAGATCGCCGCCCTGCGCGGGGCCCGCCGCTACCGGGGCGACAAGCTCATCCGCGTCGCCACGCCCCACCGGATCCTCGACCCGAAGGCCGGCCCGCTGATCGGCGTCAAGCTGCACCTGCTGACCCGCAAGACCCTCGGCGGCCTGGAAACGGACCTCGACGGCCGGGTGATGCGCCCCGACGGCCTCGAGCCGCTACCCGGCCTGTACGCCGCCGGCGAGGTCGCCGGTTTCGGCGGCGGTGGCGTCCACGGTTACCGCGCCCTCGAGGGCACCTTCCTCGGCGGCTGCCTCTTCTCGGGCCGCGCGGCCGGCCGAGCCGCGGCCGCCGCCACCGGCGGGTGAGCTCTGCGCCATTCCGCGTAAGGCGCCCGCAAGGCCCAGCTCATCCCGCGTCGGGCATCTCCGGCGTCCTCGGCTGGCCGTTTGGCCGATCGATTTTTCGCACCCATCCTCGGGCGCTTTCGATCAGACTTGTCCTTACAGCATTCTTGTCGAGTCCGAAGAGATCCACGCCGGGAATCTTCGCCAGCACCCCCGTCGGCTCGCACCCCCGAACACGGACAGGGACGAGGGTGCTCCACAGGTGGTCTGGATCCCGCTGCCATCCACGCTTCCACACCGAACCGAACGGGTCAGACTTCAGATAGGCGGGCGAGAGTACGGCGAGCCACCGCCTCGACAGCTTCATCACACCTGTCAGATCGTCGGTGTGGGCGTAGCTCGAATCGTCCAGATGGACCCGATACCCCTCCTCCGAAAGAATCCAGGCGATCCATTGAGCCCAGCTCTCGTCCTCCCGCACGGCTGAGATGAAGAAGTCGTAGCGCGCCAGCTCAAGAATCTTGCGGCGCCCCTGTGGCAGGGCTCCACTCCTGAGGCTGTCGTTGACCCCGCGCCAGAACTCCATCGACGACAAGGGCCGCTCCCAGGGATTCACCTGAGCCGGTGCGAGCAACGAGACATCGATCCCGGCGTCCCGGAGGAGCTGGGTCGCGCTCCCACGCCCATCGTAGATGTCCGCAAGCGTCGCCACCTCGGTGTCGGCGAGGGAGTCCACCAGCTCGGCGGCGGCCGCGCCGCCCGGGATTCCGAGCCAGGCGGAGCTCCTGAACTCCTTTACCTTCACCTCCACTTCCTGGTAGTCGTCCACCCTGACACCCTGCTCGCCATCGACAACCGCGCCCTTGAACATCTCCGGCGAGATGATCACGGCGAGGCCGATCGACGGGTTATCCTCGAGCGCATTCCTGACCGGACTGGATTCCAGCAGCCGCGAACATTCGTTCACCGCCAGCCCGGTCCAGCTGTCCGCGAAATAGACATCGCCGCAGTGCAGCGCGACGCGCAGCCTTATCCGGCCGTCACCGAAGCGGTAGCGGTTGTAATATTCGAGCTGGATGCCCATTTTACGGACGAGATCGGCCACGATGAAATCCTTGTGAACACCGGAGGTACGAAACGCGACGAAACCTCCGTCTCCGCGCTCCTGGCTCCGCGGGTTCGTGTGGTCGTCCTCCGCGATACGCGCCTTCCGGCATGCCTCCTCGACGATCTCGGGCCATGCCTTCTGGATTTCCTTCTGCACGTACGGATCGCGGTCGGTGAACCCGGCCACGTCCAGGCCCAGGACGACTACCGGCATACGCCGATCACCGCCCGGGCTGAACCAGGAGTCCGGAGCACCGCCCTGCCTAGACAACCACATCACCGAACTGGTAAGGCGGCCCCGGCCATCCGGTCGCCCGGTATGTCCGCGACCGTACTGAGAAGAAGGCAGGTTGCTGGCTGATGTATGAGCTGGCCACGATCGCCGACGTCACCCCCGCTGCCGCTCGCCATCACTGTCGAACCGATCTGGGCACGTATGGCCAGATCGGCCACCGAGCCTTGCTCAACCAACTGGCCGCGAACCTGACCTGGTCTTCCTGGCTCCACACCCGTCAGGTCTTCTAACTCGGGCCGGGGAAGGGTGGCGCGGTCGTCGGACGGTAGCGGCCGTCGACCGCACGGCGGATTTGCTCGACGAGATACTGTCTCGCCGCGTCCTCGCGAAGACCGACCAGGTCGATATAGCGGATACCGCGCAACAGGCCACCCGGTTCGCACGGCGCCACCCGCACCGGGATCAGTGTGCGTTCCAGACCGGCGGGATCGTCCAGCCACGCGTTCCCCCAGGCGGTCTGGACCTGCTTCGACGCGAGGTAGGCGGGTGACAGCACCGCGATCGTCCGCTTCGAGGACTCGAGCGCCTCGTTCAGCACCTCGACCGACCTGCTGCCCGCGAGCAGAGCCCAGGACTCAAGGCGCACGGTGTACCCCTCTTTGGTGAGGTACCAGGCGATCCAGGAGCCCCAGCCCTGGTCGTCCTCCGCGGCCGACACGAAGAAGTCCCGCATGGCGCTGTTCGGCCTGCTGGGCGTGCCGGGGTCCCTCCCCGCCTCGGCACCGGAGGCATCGACGCGCCGGCCCGCGGAGGCGTCGGGCGTAGGAGACGGTTCTTCAGTCTCCAGGCCGAAGCTGACTCCCAACTCGGGGATCGTCAGCCAGGCACGCTCCTGAAATTCCTTCACCGTCGCCTTCACCGCGCGGAAAGCCCGTATGTCGAGCCCGCGCCGGCCCTCCACGACCGCGGATCTGTACATCTCGTCGGACACGATGAGCCCGAGATCTGCGTTCGGGTACGCCTCCATCGCCTTCTTCAGGGGGGCGGCGTCGACAAGCCGGGCCGCGACGACGATCGGCGCGCCGGCCCAGCCGCCGCGGACGTCGGGAGCGACGTGTCCTTCGTGCAGGGCCACGCGCAGCCGGATCCGTCCATGGGCATCCCGGCCCTCCTGGTTGTACTCCCGGAGCGCGATCCTGAGCTCGTGGACGAAGTCCGCCGCAATGCGCTCCACCGGCACGACCGAGGGGATCAAGACGATGTAGCCGTCTCCTCGGTCCTGGTCCTGGACCTGCTCGGGAGGGATCCCAGCTCCTCTGACAGCGCTCCAGAGAAGCTGAGGCAGCGCCTTTCGCACCGCGCGCTGGACGGCCTCACCGCGGCCGCTGTACCCGACGACGTCCATTGCCACGACGGTGCCGTGAACCGATTCCCGCGACGCCCCGCCGAAGTCTCCGGCCTGCTTTGGTCCGGTGTTGCCGACCGACGCCCCGCGCGCCTCGTAGTACGCCCCGGGTGGCGGGAACATGCCATCCTGGCCGGCTCTCCGGAGTTCGGCCACCCGTCCGGGAAACAGAATGTTCGCCGGGTACAGCTCCGCTGCCCGGGTAAGAATCCTGAGACGCCCGCCGGCCAGCGCCCCGCGGTCGAGGATCTCGTCGACCGCCTGCCAGTACATCAGGGAACTCCTGACGTCAATAGGCAGGTCCAGCTCGTCCATTCCCACGTACAGGAGTAGCTGGTCGGCCGCCGTCCGATCGCGAAACACCTTCGCGAGCTCCCGGACCTCGTCCTTTTCGAGCTTCTCCGACATCCACGACCCCCGCCACGACGTGCCCGATGGCGCGATGCTACCGGGTCGCCCGCGCCTGTCTCGTTTCCATCGCCGAGCGGACAGGTCGCGCCGGGCCGATGCGGCGCGATCAGCCCAGCGGGTGGCCCGTGGTGGCGTCGACGTGGTCGGGGACTTCCTCGTGACGGTCACCGACGGTGGAGGTTCCCGTTGGTTCGAACATGAGGATCGATGCGCCGCCGGGCGAGGAGGGCTTGTGTTCGACGCCGCGCGGGACGACGAAAACGGCGCCCTTCCCCAGGACGACCTCGCGCTCCCCCGCCTCGCCGTCGGGCGCGGCGGCGCCGGGGCCGCGCAGGGCGATCCGCAGCTCTCCGTCGATCACCAGGAAGAACTCGTCGGTGTCGTCGTGGACATGCCAGATGTGCTCGCCGGCGACCTTGGCCACCCGCACGTCGTAGTCGTTGACCTGGGTGACGATGCGCGGGCTCCAGAGCTGCTCGAAACTCGCCAGCGCCGCCGCGAGCTCCACCGGACGGTTCGGTTCGGTCCCCATTTCCTCATCATCCCGCCTCCTCGCTTCGGGTCGCGCACCCGCGACATCGGCACAGTGAGCCCACCGCCCGCCGCCCGCCGCCCGCCGGCAGGTGGACGCCGGCCATCGACAGCTCTCCATGGCGCATAGAGCGCAGAGGTTGTCCGGAGCACTGCGGCCCGAAGCGRCACCGCCCGGGGTCGATCCCTCAGCCCCACCCACAGCCCGATGGCGGATCGTGTCGGATGAAAGTGCCCAGCGACACCCTCATCCGACACAGCCCAGCAAGGCACCGGCGATGTGTGTCGGGTCCGGGAGCCCATAGGCACGACCATCTGACACGGTTCGCCAGAGGCGGGTCGGAGAGGGGTCCGCGCGGCGGCCGACGCCGGACAGGCGGCAGGCAGGCAGGCACGACGGGCGGTTCGATGCGGAGGACCGATCACACGCAATGTGACGCGCAACACATCTCGGCCCCGATGTAGAGAATGCTGCGGCGGCTCCGACCGGAGGACGTCGGCGCCGGTAGACCGCGCCGGAACCCGAAGGGGAGATGCGACGATGAAGTACCTGGTGACGATCTACGGGTCCAAGGAGACGTGGGAGTCGATCCCGGCCGAGGAGTGGCCGGCGGCGATCGCGGCACAGGAGGCGTTCAACCGGAAGTACTTCGACTCCGGGGAGCTGATCGGCGCCTACGGCTCGGGCACGGAGGCCGAGGCGAAGGTCATCCGGGTGCGCGACGGCGTGCCCGCCGTGACCGACGGCCCGTACCTGGAGACGAAGGAGTTCATGGGCAGCTTCTACATCCTCGACGTCGCCGACGAGGCCCGCGCGGTCGAGATCGCCGCGGACCTGCCGTGGGCGTCGCACGAGGCGGTGGAGCTGGTCCCGCTCCCCCACGAGTCGCCGGCGCCCCAGCGCTGACGGCACCGGGGAGGCGGCGCGGTGGCGGACGAGACGGGACCGGCGACCAGCCAGGCCGGCGGCTCGGGTGGCCGGGCGGTGGGTGCCGGCGCCGCGGGCGACCCGGCCGTGGGCGACCCGGCCGTCGGTGACCTGCTGCGCACGCTCGCGCCGGGGGTGCTCGGTGGGCTGCTGCGCCGCTACCCGGGACAGTTCGACCTGTGCGAGGACGCCGTCCAGGAGGCGCTGCTGGCGGCGGCGACCGGCTGGCCGCGCGACGGGGTTCCGGACAACCCGCGCGGCTGGCTCGCCGCCGTGGCCGGCCGCCGGATGATCGACACGATCAGGGCCGAGGCGGCCCGGCGGCGCCGCGAGGAGGGGCTCGTCGTCGCGACCCCGGCGAGCGAGCTGGTCGCCGGGGCCGCCGACGCCGAGCGCCCGGCCGACCACGACGACTCGCTGCGGCTGCTTTTCCTGTGCTGCCACCCGGCGCTGTCCCMGCCCAGCCAGGTCGCGCTGACGCTGCGCGCCGTCGGCGGCCTGACGACCGCGCAGATCGCCACGGCTTTCCTCGTCCCCGAGGCGACGATGGCGCAGCGGATCAGCCGCGCCAAGCAGAGCGTGCGCGCCGCCGGGCCTGAGTTCCGGATGCCGGCGGCCGGCGCCGAGTTCGGTGACCGGCTGCGCGCCGTGCTGCACGTGCTTTACCTGATCTTCAACGAGGGCTACACGGCCTCCGAGGGGACCGACCTGACCAGGCCCGGCCTGTCCGACGAGGCGGTCCGGCTGACCCGCTGGCTTGCCCGGCTCCTGCCCGAGGGGGCCGCGGAGCACGCGGAGGTACAGGGGCTGCTCGCGCTGATGCTGCTCACCGACGCCCGCCGGCCGGCCCGCGCCGACGCGGACGGCCGGCTGGTGCCACTCGACCGGCAGGACCGTTCCCGCTGGGATCGGGCGCTGGTCGCCGAGGGTCTCGAGCTGCTCGAGAAGGCGCTGCCGGTGGGACCCGTCGGGGCATACCAGGTGCAGGCGGCGATCGCCGCGGTGCACGCCGAGGCGTCGGACACCGAGAGCACCGACTGGCCGCAGATCCTCGGGCTCTACGACGTGCTGGAGCAGATCGCGCCCAACCCGATGGCGGCGCTGAGCCGGGCGGTCGTGCTCGCCCAGGTGGCCGGGCCGTCGGCGGCGCTCGCGGTCGTCGACATGCTCGCCGATGCCGACCGGCGGATGTCGACCCATCACCGTCTGCTCGCCGTCCGCGCRCACCTGCGAGAGATGGCCGGCGACCACGCCGGCGCCGAGGCCGCCTTCCGCGCCGCAGCCCGCCGCACCGCCAGCGAGCCGGAACGCCGCTACCTCCTGGACAAGGCCGCGAGCCTGGGCGACGGCACGAGCCAGGACTTCGACGCGAGCCAAGAATCGGACGCGAACCAAGAATCGGACGCGAGCCACAACTCCGGCGCGAGCTAGGACTCCGACGCGAGCCGAGCCGATGGCGAGCCCGTCCGGGTCACTCCCGCCGCATCGTCACGGTCAGCGCATCTCCCGGACGAACCGTCATCCGGGCGCGCGCGAGGTCGTCGCTGACCGAGCCGACCATCTCGATCCGGATCGCCCCGGGGCTGGTCGGCTCCGCGCCGCCGCTTCGGTAGAACGCCGGGTCGGCCAGCAGCGCGCAGCCGGAGGGATCGGCGCCCACCGGCAGCTCGGCGTCGAGCACCAGACCGTAGACGTCGTGGGGATAAGCAGGGCCCGAATCGTCCAGCCAGGTCGCGGCCGACCCCCGGTAGTGGACAGGACAGCTTCCCGAGGTCTCCATGGCGGTGAACCGCTCCTGGCCGCCGACCATCCCGTCGTCGACGATCTGCAGGCCGAATTCGGCGCGGGGGGCGGCGCCGACGCCCCGCCATTTCCCAACCCAGGGCCACCGCGCCGCCCGCGCCGACGCCGGCGGGCTGCTCGTGGACAGGAGGGGGACGCCGTGCGCCGACGCGCCGGACCCGCTGTCCTCCGCGGCGCCGAGGTCACCCTCGGGCAGCTCGTTCACGGTGCCGAGCGCGATGAACACGACCAGCGCGGCGCCGAGCAGGCACAGCAGCGCCATGGCTACCCGGGAGGCGAGACGCCGCGGTGCCGACCGTGAGCCCGGGCGCCCCCGCCGGCGAGCCTTCGGAGCCTCCCCCGCCGGCGGCTGGGCGGGGATGATCCCGAGCGGCTCCGGCGCGGACGGCGGCCGCGAGGTCCTCAGCGGGCCCACCGGCGTCGTGGCGCCGGCGGCCGCGGCGCCGCCGCCTGGGATGGCGCCGCCGCCCGAGACAGTGGTCCCGGCCGTGGCCGGGACACCCGGCCGCGCGGGCGGCGCCGACACGACGGACGTGCCAGGAGCCAGCGCCAGCCACGGCGCGGTGGGCAGCGTGGACGGGGGTGTGACGGGTGTCGCGCGGGGTGCGCGAATGCCGGTCTGCTCGTCCAGGACACACCATGGGCAGTACGGCAGGCCCGACCGGAAGTGATGCGTCGGTACCCGCGGGCAGCCACGCAGGCCGGTGGCGAGCGCCAGGAGCGCGTCCTGCCACTGCGTCGCCGTCGGCCTGGGGTGCTGGCTGCCCGCGCCGGGGCCGAAGGCCTGGCCGAACATCGCCCGGGGGCCCGGCGGGAGGATGTCCGCCGGCGGCAGGTCCAGCGGCGGTCCGAGGTCGCGGTGCCCGCCCAGGGCGTACAGGCCCCGGCGGGCGAGCTCCAGCTGGCCCGGCGGCGCGCCGTCGCCGCGCCAGCGGCCCGTGTAGGGCCGGTGGCCACCCATCAGCAGCGCGAACAGGTGGACGGCGAGCGCGTACTCGTCGGCGGCGGCCGTCAGCGGTCGGCCGCGCTGCGCGAGCAGCTCCGCCGGCGTGACCTCGGGCCGCCCGACCGGGGACAGGTGCACGCCCGCGTCCGTGGTCACCTGCATCGCGTCGCAGTCGACGAGCGTGACCCGGCCGGTGGAGGTCACCCACACGGCGTCGTCGTGGAAGTCGCCGATGACGTAGCCGCGCGCGTGCAGCACGGCGGTCGCCGCGGCCAGCCGGGTGGCCGCCTCGAGGCGCACACCCCAGTCCTCGAACCAGCTGGGACGGAAGAGTCCAGCCGGGTCGACGAGCGTACGCATCGTGACCCCGACGGGAGGGGCGGCCATCGTGTAGCCCGCCAGCGCGCCGCTGCCGTCGACGACCAGGTCGCGGGGCCAGGCTAAGGCCTCGTACCCGCCCGTCGGCGACCCTGGGACAGGCTGCCCTGAGACAGGCTGCTCGGCGGCGGGCGGGCCGCCGACGAGTGGCTCGGCGGTCAGCGGCTCATCGGCGGTGGGCTCATCGGCGCGCGGCGCGCTCGACGGCGGCTCACCGGCCGGCAGACCCTCGGCGGGGGGCCCGGCGAGCGGTGGATGCTCGATCATCCAGGTCAGCTTGGCCCGCAGCTCGGTCGCCGAGCGGAACAGGTGGGCCGGGGCGAACACCTTGACGGCCGTGTCGGGGACGCCGTCACGCAGGTGCAGCTGACCCTGGCTGGCCACTCCCAGTGGGCGGCCGATGTGGATGCGCGCTCCATCGAGGCCGAACAGATCGGCCAGATCCACCGAGTCCTGCTCGTCGCCCATGGATTCCTCTCAAGCGCGCTCTGCCAGGATCCCACAAACCGGTTCGAGGCGGGCGCGCATGAGAGGAACCGGCTCAGTCGCGGTAGGCGTAGTCGTCGTAGCCCGCCGGAAAGACCTGGTAGCCGGCGTCCCGCAGGATCGCCCGCGCCTTCTCCAGCGAGTCGCCGAGGTGGCATGCCTCGTAGATCAGGTGACGGGGCGCCCAGGTCCTGGAGAAGTCGATCTGTTTGAGGATCTCATAGTCGTAACCCTCGGTGTCGATTTGCAGCAGATCGATGTGGTTGATCTGGTGCTTCGCCAGGAGGGTGTCCAGCCGCATGACCGGGACCGTGACCTCCTCGATCCGCTCGGCGATGTCCGGCATCAGGTTGGCCGACTCCAGGATCACGTCGCGGCGGAACGAGCTGAGACCAATCGCCCACACCGGGTCGCCGGGCTTCCAGGGGACGGTGTACATGGTCATCGAGCCGTTCTCGGTGCCGACCGCGGTCTGCTCGCAGGCGATGCCGGGGGTGTCGCGGTAGGTGTTCCGCAGCGCGGTGAACAGGTGCGGCAGCGGTTCGACGAGCACGCCACGCCAGCCGTAGCTGACGATGACGTCGTGCAGGGGGTCGCCCATCTCGCCGTCGTTGGCGCCGATCTGGACGACGGTCAGCGGATGGTCCGCCTGGTCGGCGATCCGCTTGACGATGGACACCGCGTCGATTCCGGGGCCGGCGGGGCCTCCCCAGAGGCCGGCCCACATGGTCAGCGGCATGCGAGCATTGGCCGGCGGGATCCGGCGGACCACGTTACKGGCAACCCAGCGAGGACTGGCCTTCACCATGCCCGCACGATAGGGGAACCGCTCGGACGTCGATGAACGGGGCGCTCCCGGCTCGCGATTCACCGCTGATCGGTCACTCCCCGCAGCACGTTCACATTCGGCGGGCTTTCCAGGATTCCGCGGCGCGCAGTGACTCCGTTGTCCGGCCACGACCCGGCGACCCGGCGTCGAGGTGGCGCTCCGGCGCAACGCGGACCGGTGGAGCGACGTCTCACCAGGCAGGCCACGGCGTGGTGGCGTCCGTCGCGGGTGCTGTCACGCTTCCGGCCCGCGCGCGACCCATCATGGTCCGACATTGATCTTCGCCGGCTTCATCACTGATAGTGATTACTGGCGGGGACCTGGAGCAGAACCGGGACGGAACGTGGAACCTCGCAGGCTGGAGCACTTCCTGGCGGTCGCCGAGGAGGGCGGCTTCACCAGGGCCGCCGCGCGACTGCACATGGTGCAGTCCGGCGTGTCGGCGTCGATCCGGTCGCTGGAGCGCGAGCTGGGCGTCGACCTGTTCGAGCGCACGACACAGCACGTCGAGCTCACCGAGGCCGGCCGGGCGCTGGTCCCCGAGGCGCGCCGGGTGCTGGGCGCGGTCCGCCAGGCGAGGCAGGTGGTCACCGAGGTACGCGAGGGCGCGCGCGGCACGTTCTCGCTGGGGATCCTGCACAGCCTCACCCCGGGCTCGGTGCTCGCGGCCCTGGCGGCCTTCCGCGCCGAGCACCCGTACGTCCAGGTCCAGCTGGCCACGCCCGACCCCGCGGCCGCCACGTCCCACGCCGCGATGGTCCGGGCCGGCGAGCTGGACCTGGCGGTGCTGATCACCACCGGGCCGGTGCGGGACCTGCGCCTGCACGCGCTGCACACGGGGACGGTCGCGCTCGCCTGCGCCGTCGACCACCCGCTCGCCGCCTCCGGCCGCGCCGCGCTCACCCTCGAGGAGGCCGCCGGGCTCGACCTCATCGAGTTCCCCACCGGCTGGGGCGTGCGCGCCGCCGTGGACAAGGCGTTCGCCGCCGCCGGCCTGGCCGAGCGGGGCACCCAGGTGGAGTTGAGCGACCTGGCGACCGTCGTCGACCTCGTCCGCTACCGGATCGGCTGCGCCTTCGTCCCCGCGTCGCTGGCCGAACGCACCCGCGACATCCGCTTCCTCGCCATCGAGCCACACCCGCCTCGCTACCAGGTGGTGATCGCCACTCGACCCGGCGGTCCCCCGTCCGCCACCGCCGCGCAGTTCCTCGACCGCTGCCTGCGCCTCGGCCGCGCGGCATAACCCACGCGGGCACGGCCCGGCAGGTGGGACCCGGCGGGCGCGGGCCAGCCGGGCTGGAGTCCTTCTCCGCTACCCGGGCCGTTCCGCGCTACCCAGGGGTATGGGGAGCCGTCACCGGCATCCCCATACCTCCTGCCCCCGCGGTCCCCCGTAATCCCCCGTGCTGACCATGATTCCAGCTCGGGCCCCCTCGTCGAGGGCGTGCCGGTATCTGTCCGGGAGCTGTCCCTCCCGACGTCCAGAACCGGCCGATGACGCGCGGACGACAGGGGGCGGCGATCCGCGCCGGGATATTTCGCGGTATCGTAATTCCCGTGAAAGAAGCGGGAGCGGCCCGGCCGTATCGGCAGCGGGAGCGCGCGGTGGCGGCGGAGGCCACCACCCAGCGGATCCTGACCGTAGGGCTCGAGCTGTTCACCGACCGGCCGATCGACCAGATCACCCTCGCCGCGGTCGCCGAACGGGCCGGTGTCGGACTGCAGACGGTGATCCGCCGGGTCGGCACCAAGGACGGGCTGGTGGCCGCCGTGAACGCATGGGTCGGGCCGATGATCGGCGCGGCCCGCGGCGCGCCGGACACCGCGGAACCGGCCGAGGTGGCCGCCCGCGTCGCCAGCCAGTACGAGCGGTGGGGCGCCGTCATCCGCAGGTCCCTGAGCCAGGAGGACATCTCACCCGCGGTCGCCGGGACCGCCACCGACGGCCGGCTCGCCCACCGGGCCTGGGTCGAGGCGGCGTTCCACGACCAGCTCGCCACCCGCCTCGCCGCCGCGGGGCCACCGGCGCGCGACGACCTGCTGGGCCGGCTGCTCGCCATCACCGGCGTCGAGTTCTGGCACGTCCTGCGCCAGGACGCCGGCCTGACGGTGGAGGCATCCCAGGCCGCGGTCGCGGACCTCATCGCCGCCTGCCTCGCCACGTCGACAGCGGCGACCGGCCGCCGCCCCTGAACCAACGCCGAACCACGCCCGAGCGTCCTCGTCGCGACGCGCGGACCATCCGTCACGTCCCACCTCGCCGGCCTCGGCCGGCGCCCACCCACACCAGCTGACCCGCGGCCCGCGTGGCCGCGTCCCACCCTGCCCTTCCCCCTGAACGGAGCCAGCGATGGCGCGCGTCCTCGTCCATGTCACCACCGCCCCCGGGCACCTCTTCCCGCTCGTCCCCGGCCTGCTGGAGCTGGGCCGCCGGGGCCACGACGTCCAGGTACGCGTCGGCGCGGAGCTCGTCGGCGTCGCCCGGGACGCCGGCCTCGACGCCGTCCCCACCGATCCGCGGATCGACGCGATCCCGGTCGCGACGCCCGCCGAGGAGACGGGTCCGAACGGTCTGCGACGGGCACTGGGCGGGCTGATGGCGCGGGGCCCCGCCGAGCGCGCAGACCTCACCGCGGCCATCGAGACCTTCAACCCGGACGTCGTCCTCGTCGACATCAACGCCTACGGCGCCGCCGTCGCCGCCGAGGCGGCGGCCCGCGCGGGTGGGCCGCGCTGGGCGACCACGCTGCCGTCACTGCTGCCGCTGCGCGGGGCGGGCATTCCGCCCTACGGGCTCGGCCTCGCCCCGGCCCGCGGCCCGCTCGGCCGGCTGCGCGACCGGGCGCTGTGGCCGGTGGTGATCCGCCAGTTCGGGAAGGCGATGCTTCCGCCGCTCAACCTGATGCGAGCCGAAGCCGGGCTCGCGCCGCTGGCCAGCCCGTTCGACCATGTGCTCACGTCCGACCGGCTGCTGGTACTCACCGGCGACCCGCTCGAGTACCCGAGGGCCGACCTGCCGGAGTCCGTGCGCTTCGTTGGCGCCCAGCAGTGGGACCCGCCGGCCGAGACGCCGGACTGGCTGGCCGAGCCGGGCGCCCCCTGGGTGCTGGTGACGACGTCGACCGACTACCAGGGCGACGAGCGGCTCGCCGAGGTCGCCGTCGAGGCGCTGCGCGGCGAGCTGGTAGGGGTGCTGGTCACCCTCGGCGGGGCGTACGACACGGCGCGGCTGGAGTCCGCCGGCAACGTGCGGGTGGAGCGGTTCGTGCCGCACGGGCCGGTGCTCGCGCACGCGGCCGCGGTCGTCTGCCACGGCGGCATGGGGATCACACAGAAGGCGATCGCCGCCGGCGTGCCCGTCGTCGCGGTGCCGTTCGGCCGCGACCAGCCGGAGGTCGCGCGCCGGGTCGCCGAGGCCGGCGCCGGCCTGGTGCTGCCCGCCAAGCGGCTCACCGCCGACCGGCTGCGCGCGGCCGTCCACGCGGCGATCGAGGCCGCGCCCGCGGCCCGGGCCGCGGCCGAGCGGATGCGCGCGAACGGCGGCCCCGACCGCCTCGCCGACGCCGTCGAGGAGCTCGCCGCTCCCTGCCCGGCCCCGCTTACAGGCGCGGCCCGCTGACCCGCGTCCGCCCCTCCGGCCGGCAGCGCAGGGCAGGGACTACTCGGTGACCAGGCAGAACGGGTGGCCGGCGGGGTCGGCGAATACGCGGAAACTGTCCGGGGACTGGTCCCTGGACAGCAGCGTCGCGCCGAGCTCCAGCACCCGCCGCTCGCCCTCGTCGAGGTCGTCGACCTCGATGTCCAGGTGCATCTGCTGCGGGCGGGCCGGGTCCGGCCAGCTCGGCGGGACGTGGTCGGGCGCGAGCTGGAAGTCCAGGCGGGCGCCGGCCGGGCCGCCGAGCACCACCCAGTCCGCCTCGATCTTGGTGACCGACAGGCCCAGCAGCGCACCGTAGAACTCGGCGAGCGCGAGCGGGTCGGGGCAGTCCAGGACCATCGTCTGCAGCTTCCCGATCATGATCCTCCCGTCGTGAGACCGGTGGGTTGAGGACGCAGGCCAGGGACGCGGCGGGTTGTCTTCGCGGCGGCGAGCAGCTCGCTGACCTTCTCGGTGAGCACCGCCGGCGAGCACGGCTTCTCCACGTGGGCGACGCCGTGCGACGCGACGGGCGTCGGGTTGATCATGCCCCGGTGG
Organism: Pseudofrankia sp. EUN1h; assembly: GCF_001854645.1. Taxonomy (NCBI): domain Bacteria; kingdom Bacillati; phylum Actinomycetota; class Actinomycetes; order Frankiales; family Frankiaceae; genus Pseudofrankia; species Pseudofrankia sp. EUN1h. Next base: position 97,663 of record NZ_MBLN01000079.1, read on the forward strand.
TAGGCGGACACATACAGCACCGGCAGGCCGGGGCGGGACGCGCGCAGCAGGTCGGCGAGCTGGCGGCCGTTCATCCTCGGCATCATCACGTCGGTGACCAGGATGTCGAGGGCGGGCGCGTTCTCGGCGAGCTCGAGCGCCTCCGGGCCGTCGGCGGCGGTCAGCACGTCATAGCCCGCCATGAGCAGGATCCGCTCGGTCAGCCGGCGCACCTGCCCGTCGTCCTCGACCAGCAGTACCGTCCCGCGCCCGCCGGAGATCTCGTCGGTGTCCCGCCGGGGGCTGGCCGCGTTCGGCGCCGACGACGTGGCCGGCAGGTAGACCCGCACGACGGTGCCGACGCCGCGCACCGAGTCGACGAGCACCTGGCCGCCCGCCTGGCGGACGATGCCGTAGACGGTCGACAGGCCCAGCCCGGTGCCCTGGCCGGCCTCCTTCGTCGAGACGAACGGCTCGAAGATGAGGCCGCGGATCTCCTCCGGGATGCCGACGCCGGTGTCCGCGACGGTGAGCAGCACATGCTCCGCCAGGCCGCCACTCGCGCCGTCGACGCCGATGCCGGCCGGCGCGTGCGTGGCCGGCGTGAGCAGGGCGCGCGCCGTGCTGATCGTGAGCTGGCCGCCGTCGGGCATCGCGTCCCGGCTGTTCACCGCCAGGTTGATGAGCACCTGCTCGAGCTGGCCGCGGTCGGCCCAGACGATCGCGTTCTGGGCCTCGGCCCGCACGACGATCTGGATGTTCTCCCGGATCAGCCTGCGAAGCATGTCCTCGACGCCGCCCACGAGCTCGTTGACGTCGACGGCCTGCGGCTGGATCGCCTGGGTGCGGGAGAACGCGAGCAGCTGGCGGGTGAGCGCCGAGGCGCGCGCGGCCGCGTCCCGGATCGCGACGACGTCGCGGCGGACCGGCCCCTCGACCTCGCCGAGCAGAAGGGCGGCGTAACCGTCGATCACGGTGAGCAGGTTGTTGAAGTCGTGCGCCACGCCGCCGGCGAGCTGGCCGACCGCGTCCAGCCGCTGCGACTGCCGCAGCTGTGCCTCCACGTTGCGCCGCTCGGTCACGTCGGCGACCATCGCGAGCGCCCCGCCGAAGCTGTCCGAGGGCGTCGCGCCCCCCGGGCCGTGGCCGTCCGCCGGCGGGAGGGCGGCGCGTTGCGTCCCGGCCGGTCCGGTCTCGCTGTCGGCGCGGGCGGTGAGCGCGATCTGCGCGTGCACCCTGTGGCCACGGCCGTCACCCGGCGAGCCGCCGGCGGGGGCGAGCTCGACCTCGATGCGCTGGGTGCCGCGTTCACGAACCGCCGCCAGCGCGGCCAGCAGCGGCCCCCGGTGGCTGGGCAGCACCAGGTCGGCGAACGTCATGCCGTACACCTCGCGCGGCGTATGACCGACGAGAGCGGCGAACTGGGCGTTGGAGTAGTCGATGGCGCCGGTGGCGTCGATGAGGACGACGCCCTCACTGGTGGTCTCCACAATTCCGCGGTATCGCTGTTCGGACAGCCGCAGCTTGCGTTCCGCGGTCTGGCGCAGCCGCAGGTCCTCGAACACGGCCGCGCCGCGGACAAGCGCCGGGAAACGTCCACGCAGTGACCAGTACCAGATACCGACGAACGCCGTGACCACGTCCCAGACGGCGCTGGCAAGCCCGAGGCCGCCCAGCTCGCCGCCGTGTATGTGGAAGGCCCCTGCCGACGGGTTCGCGGCGACGCTGAAGTACAACACGGCATGCAGGCCGTGCCCGACCGCGCAGGTGAAGAAGATCGCGGCAGTTGCAGTACCCAGCTTGTTGTTGCGCCACTGGCGCGATTTCCAGAGGCCGCGCGCGATCGTCAGCGAGATCGCCAAGTAGGTCGACAAGATGACGGTGTTCGCGAACGCCGCGACCTGGCCGGTCATAGCGAATATTCCGTCGGCATGACGACTATCCTGCCCCTAGTGGCACCCTTCCAGGAAGAACACGATATTCGAAAGCTGTCGGTATCACCCGGGATCGCCGGCTCCGACACGCCGGGGCACGGGTAGCACGGGAGACCCGGCCTACACGTGGGACACGGCCGGCACTCCCCCCTCAGGCCTGGTCTGGGATCGGTGCCGGCAGGGCACAGGGGGCCGCCCACGCGACGCGGGTCCCGACGCCGTCGGGGCCGGGACCGATCTCGAACGAGCCGTGCAGCTCCTCGGCGCGGCTGCGCATGTTCGCGAGCCCACTGTGCCGGCTCGGCTCGCCGATTCCGACCCCGTCGTCGACGATCTCGGCGCTGACCCAGCCGGCCGCGACGGTCACCGTGACCGACGCCCCCCGGCACTGGGCATGCCTGGCCGCGTTCGACAGGCCCTCCCGCACCACGGCGAACAGGTGGTCGGCGACGGCCGGGTCGACGGCGCTGTCCAGCGGGCCGTCCACGAGCAGGTGCGGCTCGAAGCCGAATGCCCTGGTCGTCTCGTCGACGATGCCGCGCAGGGCCGTCCGCAGGCCCGCGCCGCCGACCGCCGACCGGCCTCGCAGTTCGAACACCGTCTGGCGGATCTCGCGGATCGTCGAGTCCAGGTCGTCGACGTAGGTCGCCAGCCGCTTCGCCCGGTTCGGCTGGTCCTCCGCCTCGGCCAGCCCCTGCAGGCCGAGCGCGACGGCGAACAGCCGCTGCATGACGTGGTCGTGCAGGTCGCGGGCGATGCGGTCGCGGTCCTCGAGCACCGTCAGCCGGTTCTGCGCCGCACGCGACTCGGCGAGCTGCAGGGCGATCGCGACGTGCCCGGCGAACGCGGCCGCCATCTCCAGGTCCGCGTCGGTGAACGGCTCCGCGCCCCGGCCGCGCCCGAGGATGACCGCGCCCGCGCTGGTACGCGAGGTGATCAACGGGACGACCATCACCGGGCCGAGGTCGGGCTCGCCAGCGAGCAGCTCGGCGATCTCGGCCGGCGCCTCCGCGGCGAACAGCGGCGCGTGCTCGCGGATCGACCGCCCGGCCAGCGACTCGTCGACGGCGAGTACCCCACCCGCCAGCCGCGCCGCCCCGGCGCCGGCGGCGATGTCCAGGCGCAGGTGCCCCGCGTCGTGCGCGCCGAGCGCCAGCGCGGCCGTGTCCGCCCGGGCGACCTCGCGCGCGCGCCGCACGATCAGCTCCAGCGGCCGGTCACCGTCGCCGAGCAGGTGCCGGGTGATGTCGGCGGACGCCTGCAGCCACTGCTCACGGTGCTGCGCCTGGCCGAAGAGCCGGGCGTTGTCGATCGCGACGGCGGCGCTCGCGGCGAGCGCCAGCACCAGCTCCTCGTCCTCCGCGGTGAACGCCCGCCCACCGCGCTTCTCGGTCAGATACAGATTGCCGAACACCTCGCCGCGCACCCGGATCGGCACACCGAGGAAGGTGCGCATCGTCGGATGGCCGGGCGGGAAGCCGACCGCGCCGGGATGATCCGCGATGTTCTCCAGGCGTACCGGCCGCGGGTCGTGGATCAGGGCGCCGAGCACGCCCTCGCCGCGCGGCAGGTGCCCGATCTCGGCCACCAGCCGAGGGTCGATGCCGACGTGGATGAACTGCTCCAACGCGTCGGCGCCCTTCGCGGTCACGCCCAGGGCGCCATACCTGGCGTCGACCAGCTCGCAGGCGGCCTCGACGATCCGGCGCAGCACCACGTCGAGGCTGAGGTCGGAGGCCACGGTCCTGGTCGCGCGTAGCAGCCCGCGCAGCCGGCCCTGCGTGGCCATGACGTCCTGCGCCCGGTCGACGAGCTGCAGCAGCAGCTCGTCGAGCTCGAGCCGGGCGACGCCGGGGAACTCCAGTTCCTCACCCGGCCGCTCCTCGCTCGGCGGCTCGGATTGCCGAGCCCCGACACGCTGCGCCGGCGCGGCACCGCCAGGCGCCGGCCGGGCGGTCGGATCGGGTCCCATGTCCCCGACACCGTAGCCGATGCCCCCCTGGAGGTGGGGGTCAGTCAGCGCTGCTCGCATCACTTTCCCGGTGGTCGGCCGGCCAGGTCAGGCCGCGCCGCGGGACCGGGACCGGCGCGGGCGGGGCAGACGCGGGACGGGCGGGGACGGGGCAGCCACAGGGTGGGGCTGGCTAGCGCAGGCGGCGGCGGGCCATCGCGGCCGACTCGGTGGGCGGGGCGGTCGTGTGGATCACCGTCGCCGTCGGCCACGGGTCCGCGCGGGCCGCCATCGCGGCGTGCACCGCCGCCGTCGCGTCGGAGGCGTCCCGCCCGCCGGCCGCCCGCCGGGCGATCCTGGCGGCCGCCACCTCGGGCGCGGTCACGCAGCGCAGCTCGACGAGGTCGACCGCCGCGGCGGTGGCGAGCCGCGCCGCGGCGGCCCTGGCGGCGGCCGACGACCACGAGGCGTCCAGCAGCACGTTCTCGCCGTGCGCGAGCGCGTGCCCGGCGCGACGCAGCAGCTCGGCGTAGACGGCCTCGGTCGCCGCCGGCGCGTAGATCCCGGCGTTCATGCCCGGGTTGAGCTCCGCCGGCGCCGGCGCGTCCACCGGCAGGCCGGCGAGCTCCTTGCGCACCACGTCCGAGCGCAGCAGCGCCCAGCCGTCCTCGGCCTCGGCCAGCTGGCCGGCGAGCGTCGACTTCCCGGTGCCCGGCAGGCCACCCACCAGCACCAGGCGTACCCGGCCGCGGCGCAGGTGGTCGAGCGTGAGCGCGGCCAGCCGACGGGCGAGGTCGGCGGCGTCCCCGTCCCCCTGCCCGGACCGCACGCAGGTCACCTTGGCGCGGACGAACGCCCGGTAGGCGATGTAGAGGTGCTCCAGCGACGGCGGGTGCGTCTCGCCGGAGAACTCCCGGTACCAGCCGACGAACCGCTCGGCCTCCTCGCGCGCGCCGAGCCGTTCCAGGTCCATCGCGAGGAACGCCACGTCGCCGAGCACGTCGCCGACCCGAAGCCGCTGGTCGAACTCGATGCAGTCGAGGATGCGCGGGCCATCCGGCAGGCAGAAGATGTCGTCGGCCTGCAGGTCGCCGTGCCCGTCGCGGACCCGGCCGGTGCGGATCCGCTCCGCCAGCAGCGGCGCCCGCCCGGCCAGGTAGCGGCCCGAGAGCTGGTCGATCTCGTCGATGACCTGGCCGTCCAGGATGCCGTCCCGGAAGGGCGCTACTCCCTCGACGCCCTCGCGCCACAGGCCCGCGAGCGTGTCGAGGCTCCCCGCCGCCTCGATCTGCGGCGACGTCGCGCAGGCGGCGTGGAAGGCGGCGAGCCGGCGCGCGACCGCCCGCAGCGCCTCGTCGAGGGGCTGACCGCGCCGGACCAGCGTGGACAGCCGGCGTCGCTCGGGTAGCCGGCGCATCACCACGGCGTGGTCGACGAGCCGGCCCTCGCCGTCGCGCAGATCGGCGACGCCGAGGTAGACGTCGGGGGCGAGGCGCCGGTTGAGCGCGACCTCGTCCTCGCAGGCGGCCAGCCGGGCCTCGCGGGTACGGAAGTCGAGGAACCCTAGGTCGAGAGGCTTCTTGACCTTGTAGACCAGGTCAACGGCGAAGGTGAGCGTCGCGCTGTGCGTCTCGGTCGTCTCGCCGCGCGGTACGGCGTCCACGTCCCATCGGCCGCGGCTGGGGCCCGCGGCCCGTTCCCGTTCGGGCCGCCCTGACCGCCCGGGCCGGCCGGCTCCTGCGGGACCCGGGCCGCGCGCGGCCGCGGGGGCGGTGACGGTGTCGTGCCCGGGCATCGGGCCTCCTCGGCGCGGTCTGGTTGCGGCCCGTCCAGCATCGCCGTCGCCAGGGGTGCTGTCGGGGCGCCGGACGTAGCCGGCGGCGGGGCCGTTCGGACCGCCGTCCGGCGGCGTTTGGCGTGTCCGGCTCGGGACGGTTGGACCCATCGGAGACTCCTGCCCACGCGCGCACCGCCGCGAAACGGGCAACCCGGCATCGTCCTGGCCGGTTTCGCCCGGCGGACGGAGGGAGGTGGTGGGTGCGCGGGAGGGCGCGCCGTCAGCCGCGGGAGCCGGCGCCGAGCCGGGTCGCGAAGACGGCGGCCTGGGTGCGGCTGGTCAGGCCGAGCTTGACCAGGATCGAGGAGACGTAGTTCTTGACGGTCTTCTCGGACAGGTGGATCCGGCCGGCGATCTGCCGGTTCGTCAGGCCCTCGGCGACCAGCCGCAGGATCTCACGCTCCCGGACCCCCAACGTGGCCAGCTTCGGGTCCCCCGTCGACCCCTCCCGCAGACGGGTAAGGACCCTCTGYGTGACCGCCGGGTCRAGCAACGACCGGCCCGCGGCGATCTCACGGATCCCACCGACGAGATCTGTCCCCCTGATCTGCTTGAGCAGGTAACCCGCCGCACCAGCCATGATCGCGGAGAACAGGGCGTCGTCGTCGTCATACGACGTCAGGATCAGACAACCGATCTCCGGATGCGCCGAACGGATCTCACGGCACACATCGATACCGCTGCCGTCCCCCAACCGGGCATCCAGCACGGCCACATCCGGCGACACCGCCGGAATCCGCCGCAACGCCTCCTCCGCCGTGGACGCCTCACCCACCACCCGCAGATCACCCGCGTCCTCGAGCATCTCCCGGATACCACGCCGAACGATCTCGTGATCATCCAGGAGGAACACCCGC
>NZ_MBLN01000080.1:0-9247 GCF_001854645.1 Pseudofrankia sp. EUN1h
GACGCGTCAACGTCCTGCACGCGATCATCCGCAACCGGACCCCCTACCAGGCACCCAACGCAGCCGTCGCCGCTTGACAGACGCATTAGGAAGCCCTACGTCGTCGCCGTCGTCGCGCTGGCGGAGCAGACCGACGTCCGCCTCACCACGAACATCGTCGGCTGCCCGCCGGACGACGTGCACGTGGGCCAGGAGGTCGCCGTCCGGTTCGAGCGGCACGAGGACGTGTGGCTGCCGCTGTTCGAGCCGGCCGGCGGCACCGACCCGGTCGACCGCGTCCCGGCGCCCAGCCGGCCGGTGCCCCGGCCGCCGGTGAGCGAGGAGCGGTTCGAGCACCGGACGGTGCTGTCCGGCATCGGGCGCTCCGCGCTCGGCCGGCGGCTCATGGTCGACCCGCTCTCGCTCACGGTCGACGCGTGCCTCGCGGCCGTCGCGGACGCCGGCCTGACGCTCGCCGACATCGACGGGCTGTCCACCTATCCGGGCGGGGACGGCGCCCTTGGTGGGATGAGCGAGGGCGGCGTCACCGCCGTCGAGGAGGCGCTGCGCCTGCAGCCGACCTGGATCAACGGCGGCATGGACATCCCCGGCCCGGGCGGTGCCGTGATCGCCGCGATGATGGCGGTCGCGAACGGGCTGTGCCGGCACGTGCTCTGCTTCCGGACGGTCTGGGCCTCCACCTTCGCCGCCCTGCAGCGCGGCGGAGGCGGTGGTGGCGAGGGCGGTGGCCGGGTCTCCGGGATGTTCGAGTACCGGGCGCCGTTCGGGGCGATGTCGGCGGCGAACTGGATCGGCATGAACGCCAACCAGTACCTGCACCGCTACGGCGCGACCCGGGAGCTGCTCGGCGCGATCGCGCTGAACGGACGGGCGAACGCGGCCCGCAACCCGGCGGCGATCTACCGGGACCCGATGACGATGGACGACTACCTGTCCGCCCGGATGATCAGCTCGCCGTTCGGCCTGTACGACTGCGACGTGCCCTGCGACGGGTCGATCGCGATCATCGTCTCGGCCGCGGAGACCGCGCCCGACCGGCCCCGGCCGGCGATCCGCGTCGAGGCCGTCGGCACCCAGATCCTCGAGCGCGTCTCCTGGGACCAGGGGACGATCACCCACGAGCCCCAGGTCCTCGGCCAGGCCGCGCACCTGTGGACCAGGACCAGCCTGCGCCCCGCCGACGTCGACGTCGCCCTGCTCTACGACGGCTTCACCTTCAACGCGGTGTCCTGGCTGGAGGCCCTCGGCTTCTGCGGGCTCGGCGAGGCCCAGGACTGGATCGACAAGGGCCGGCGCATCGCCCTCGACGGCGAGCTTCCGCTCAACCCGCACGGCGGGCAGCTCTCCGAGGGCCGCACCCACGGCTTCGGCTTCCTCTACGAGGCGGTCGCCCAGCTGCGCCACGACGCGGGCGAACGCCAGGTCGCCGACGCGCGGACCGCCGTCGTGTCCACCGGCGGCGGCACCCCGTCCGGCGTCCTGCTCCTCCAACGCGACTCCGGCTGACCGCCGCGCGCCCCACCACCCGTTGGGGTGGAGGGGGAGGAAAGGGGACCAGACCGGATCCAGTGGGGCATTGATGGGCCGTTAGTGTGGAGCGGGATGACCGTGACAACGGCTGACGCAGCCCACCCCCTCGTTGTTCATCCTCCCCACGTGCCGACCTCGGCCGCGCCGTTGATGGTCACCGACTGGCGGCGCGTCGCCTCGCTCGCCGGTATCGTGGCCGCCCTGGCGATCACCGCCCACTGGGCCAACCCGGTGCTGGTCCGTGGCTTCGACCACCCCATCGAGCAGTGGGTGATCGACCACCGCTCCCCCGCCCTGAACTGGCTGTTCCGGCGGGCGTCCTTCATCGGCTCGTCGAAGGTCGTGTACACGCTGGGTCCGCTGCTCGGCCTGGCCGCCTGGGCGCGGTGCCGAACCGTCGGCTACACGATCTGGACGGTGACCGCCGCCCGCCCGCTCGTCGAGCACACCATGAAGCTCCTGGTCGACCGGCCCAGGCCGGACATCTCCMGGATGGTCGCCGGCAACGGCCCGTCGTTCCCCTGCGGGCATGTGATGGCCGCCGCCGCGCTCTGGGCGATGGTGCCCATCGTGATCTCGCTGTATGTCTCCTCCCGCTGGATCTGGCGGGCCAGCGTCGCGATGTCCTGCGCGCTGGTGGTGATCATCGGTGCCAGCCGGGTCTATCTCGGCGTGCACTGGCCGTCGGACGTGCTGGCCGGGCTGCTGATCGACGCGCTGTTGCTGGTCGCGGTCGACCGGCTGTTCAACCGCGCCCACGCCGGATCGCCCTGCCGGAGCCGCCGAGGCCGCGTGGACCGGGCCCTGACCCGCTGACCTGCCAGGTTCCGACCGGCCAAAGCAGGGGTCTTCAGGCTGAACGAGTGGTGAACGCCTCATCACCTTCCCGTGTCGTCCGCGATCGGTATGGTCGTTTTCATCGACTTCACATGTTTCGCGGAGGCGGCCCATGGCGGACGGCGGCGGACCTCGCCTCGTCTGGCTGGATGACCCGGCCGCGACCGGTGTCGAGCTGGTCGGGGCCAAGGCAGCCAACCTCGCCGTCTCGGCCGGCGCCGGGCTGCCCGTCATCCCCGGGTTCGTCGTCACCACCCGGGCCAGCGCCGGTCTCGACGGCCCGGGGATCGCCGCCGCCCTGGCCGACGACGACGAGGCGCGCCGGTACTGGGAGCGGCTCACCGACGGCGGCGCCCACCCGCTCGCGGTCCGCTCCTCCTCGGTAGCCGAGGACTCCGAGACCTCCTCGATGGCCGGGCAGTTCCTGTCCGTGCTGCACGTGACCGGGTGGGACGCCTTCGTCAAGGCGGTCGGCGAGGTGGTGGGCTCGGCCCGGATCGGGCCCGAGGCCGCCGGCATGGCCGTCCTCGTCCAGCCGATGGCGCAGGCCCGCCTGGGCGGGGTGATGTTCGGCCTGGACCCGCTGACCGGTGACCGCTCCCGGCTGCTGGTCTCGATGACCGACGGCCTGCCCGAGCTGATCGTCAGCGGCGAGGTCAGCGGCACGAGCGTCGTGCTGTCGCGGTTCGGCCGGCTGAGGTCGGTGGACGGGCCGGTCCCGGCCGCGCTGCACGCCCACGACCGGTTCCGGCTGGCCCGGCTCGCCTGGCGCACCCGCCGGCTGTTCGGCGGGCCGCAGGACATGGAGTGGCTGATCGAGCCGGACGGCACGCTGCGGCTGCTGCAGAGCCGGCCGGTCACCGCCAGCGCCGTACCCGCCCGGCGCAGCCACGTCTTCGGCCCGGGGCCRGTCGCCGAGACGTTCCCGGAGCCGCTGTCCCGCCTGGAGCTGGACCTGTGGGTTCCTCCGTTGGAGGAGGGCCTGGAGGAGGCGCTGCGACTGTCCGGCACCCTGGGCCGCCGCCCGCCCAAGCAGCCCTACGTGCTCGACATCCAGGGCCGGGTCGCGGTCGACCTGGAGGCGCTCGGAGTGCTGCGCCGCCGGCGCTGGTGGACGCCGTTCGACCCCCGGCCCGGCTACCGGCGGCTGCGGGCGGCCTGGCGCATCGGCCGGCTGCGGGTGGCGATGCCGGCCATCGTGGCGGACCTGGCCACCGACGTCGACGACGCCCTGCGGGAGGTGCGGCCCCTGGCCACGCTGGCCGACCACCAGCTGCCGGTGCTGCTGCGCAACACCCGCTCGACGCTGATGGGCGTGCACGCCCACGAGATCCTGGCCGGCCTGTTCCTCAACGCCCGCGCCAGCTCCACCACCGGCGCCGCCGTCGCGGTGGCGACCGTGTCGCTGGCCCGGGAGGACGGCCTCGCCGACGAGGAGATCATCACCCGCTTCCCGGAGGCACTGGCCCTGATCCCGCCGCGCGTCGGCGGCAGTCGCCGGCTTCCGCCGACCCCCGCCTACGTGGGCACCCCCACTGGCGAGGGCGACGATCCGATGGCGCTGGCCCGGGAGACGCTGCGGCTGCGCACGCGCTGGCTGCAGGAGCTCTCCGCCCTGGTCGCGATGGAGCTTGGGCGGCGGATGGCGCGGCGCGGCCAGCTGCACCACGCCGACGACGTCCGCCACCTGACCCTGGACGCGTTGATGACCCTCACCGTCTCGCACAACGTCGCGGTCGCGGTGCCGGCCAGGCCGAAGGAGCCCCTCGTACCGGCGCTGCCCGCGGCGTTCCGGCTCGCCCCGGACGGCAGCCTGGTCGCCGACGGCCGCTCCGGCGCCGGCCCGCGGGGCGTCAGCTCCGGCCGGGCCCAGGCCCCGCTGACCCGCGCCTGGGAGGGCGCCGCCGGCATGATCCTGCTGGTCGAGAACCTGGACCCGACGCTCGCCGCCGTGCTGCCGGACCTGGCCGGGCTGGTCTCGCGCACCGGCAGCCCGCTGAGCCACCTGGCGATCCTGGCCCGCGAGTACCGGGTGCCCACCGTCGTCGGGTTCCCGGACGGGCTCGACGACCTGGCCGAGGGCGAGGTGCTCGTCATCGACGGGGGCGACGGGACGGTCAGCCGGCTGGAGGAGGACGAAGCGGCCGCGACCGGGGCGGACCAGCCGTCGGCCAACGGCTCCGGGCAGAAGACGGAGAAGGCCCGGGCCGGCGGGACCCGGACCGAGCGGGCCGGCCGAGTCGGGGGAGGATCATGAGACGGCTGTTCGTCCTCGGGATCGGCGGGGTGACCCTGCTCGGCTCCGGGCTGTACTTCTTCGTCTACCTGTACCGCTGGGAGTGGAACCGGGCGCTGGTCAGCGGGCTGATCTTCCTGGCGGTGGAGGTGGCGCTGGTCGGACTGGTCGTCTCGTCCCGGCTGACCAGGCTGACCCGGGCGGTGGAGACCTCGGCCGACCACCCCGCCCGCCGCTCCCGCATCGCCGCGCACCTGCGCGAGGCGCCGGACGAGCCGTCGGCGGTCTTCGCCTGGCTGCRCCAGAGCGGTTCGGGTTCATCGGCCCCGGTGTTCATCCCCATCCTGATGGGGACGGGACTGGCCCTGTCCGGCGCGRCCTGGCTGGTCGAACGGATCGGCCGGGCGACCGCCCGCAACAGCTCCGACCCGCACCTGGCCACGCGGATGTCCCGGCTCGGCCCGCCGCCCGGCGGCCTGCTGGACGACAGCACTGACCCCCTGCGGCTGCTGCGCCACCCGGCGTCCCCCCGATGACCGGGGACGCGGCCCTCCGCTGGCCAGCCTCGCGATGAAGACCGCACGCAACGTCGTCATCCTGCTGGTCGTGCTCGGTGGCGTGCTGTTCGGCGTGCACGCGCTGGAGGAGGCGACCGAGTACCACGGCGGCTCGGGCACGGCGGCCACGACGACGGTGGTGTTCACGGTCCAGGGGAAGCGGTTCACCCACGGTTCCGACCTGGCCGCGACGACACTGTGGGAGACGTGCGTCGGGACGCTCGAGTGGTCGGACACGTCCACCCCGGTCCGCCAGGCCGACGGCTCCTACCAGGCGGTGGTCCACCCGTCGCTGCCCGCCGACACCCGCCGCCGGCTGCGCGGCTGCCTGGAGGACCTGACGCTGGACCGCATCCGCGGCTCCGTCACCCGGATGGCCAGCACGTAGCGGACGGCCGTTCCGCCCTCCGGGGGTTGCGCTTGCACGATCCATTCCTCAAAGATCACCGAATGGGTAGGCAAACGGGCGTGCACGCCCGACCAGCGAAGATCGAGCACGCTCAAGAGAAGACCTCCTGACCGGTCAACCGAACGGCACCGAAGATCCCACCCGATCATGGCTAGGCTCGTGATCGGGTGGGATCGTCAGAGCCAGAGCGAGGAACCCTAATTACTCAGGTCTCGCATCGGATCTGGTCATGGGTTGTGGGGCGGATCCCGGCTTCACGCCCGCCACAGCCCATGGGTGGATGGACGTGCGCAGCGGAGCGTCGGGGCAGGCGCCCGGGGGATCCCGGGCGTCGCGTCAGACGTCAGGGGCGCGAAACGGCGCTGGTCGTGACTCTGACGTCGGACAGGATGAACACCCGGCCGCCCGAGCGCCCGGGCGGCGCCCCGACCGGGCCCGGGCCGGGCTCCAGGCGGGGTTGACTCCGCGATCGCCAAGACGATCCCAGGGCGATTGCGTTCTTGCGTGCCAGAGCGAGGAACCGAAATTACTCAAGTCACTACTCGAAGCCGTATATGACACCGGCCACTCGATGCCGCGGCGAATTCCACCGGGGCTCTTGCCCACGATGCCGAGGGATTGGCTGGTGAACCCACGCGGCCTCATCACGGCGACTGTTTCCTCGAAGCTCATACCAAAGCGCAGCGGGCCAACACGCTCGTACGGGACGTAGTCCCACTGCGCACGGGCAGCCTCGTCGAGCACCGGCCACCACATCGAACGATCCCCGTCCCCTCCAGCCAAGCGCAACATCCGGGGCCAAGCCGAGGACGCTGCCGGAAGCACCTCTCTACTACAACGCTCGGCAGCGCCCTGACCCTGGCAGCGCTCAGCGGGCCTCGGACGGCCTACCGATGGATTCGACGGTGGCCCTTCCGGTTCTCAGCGACGCGCCGCCGCTCCGACGCGCGCGGGCGGGTGGCAGACCCGACGCGCCCGGGGTGCCGAGCGAAGCGAGGCGGGGCCCCGGGGCGCAGCGGGGCTGACGGGACCCGCCCGCGCGTCGCGTGCGGCGCAGCGCGGCGCGCGCCCCGAAGGGGCGCCTTGAACCCGTAGAGTTTTTCTGCGATGGCGATCTTCACTTACCCCTGTCCGATCCCATGTGATGCTTTACATCTCGGTCCCACCTGATGCCTGACGGCCGATCCTGCTTGAACCCGTAGAGTTTTTCTGCGATGGCGATCTTCACTTACCCTGTCCGATCCCATGTGATGCTTTACATCTCGGTCCCACCTGATGCCTGACGGCCGATCCTGCTTGACTTTGCCGTTACGCGCCACCGGTCAGCGGCGCAGCGGTACAACCCTCCCCATGACCGACAACGGGGGAGCAGCGAGGCGTTCTGGCCGCCGCTGGCTGCTGACGATCGCCGGTCTTGCGGGGTTGGGTGCGATCGGCGCGGTGGTCGCGATCTGGCATTTGCCGGTCCGGATGTACCCGGGCGGCTCCGATGGCGCTGTTCAGGCTCGGGCCGCGTTGCAGGGCGGCCTGTTGACCGCGGCTGCGGCGCTTACTGCGGTGGCGGGCGCGCTGATCGCGCTGGACGAGACGCGGCAGGCCAACGCCGAAACCAAGCGGGCGAACGAGGCCGCCGATGTTCGCGAACGGGCCGCGACCGCGAACACCCACGTGCGCGAGTTGTACGTGGAGGCGGTGAAGTTGCTCAACGAGCCGGACAACCTCGGGATCCGGCTTGGGGGGATCTACGCGCTGGAACGGATCGCGGTGGACTCGCCGGGCGACCAGCGGACCGTGGTGGAGGTGCTCTCGGCGTTCGTGCGGACCCGCAGCAGCGACCCGGCACTGCGCCCGTCCTCGCCCGGTGCCAGCCCGGCGGAGCGTTCTGGTGCCGACATGCGCGCCGCAGTCCAGGTCCTCGCACGCCTGCCCTACCGCGACGGCATCCCCCGCGCGGACCTCGCTGGCGCCGACCTCACCGGCCCCGCCAGCCTGACGGGCCTCGACCTCGCCTCCGGTGACCTGCGCGACGTCGACCTACGTCAGGCCGATTTCAGGGATGCCCGGCTGTTCTACGCGAACCTGACCGGCGCCCGGCTGCACGGGGCGAACCTGACCAACGCCGATCTGTACCAGGCGGACCTGTCCTTCGCCCGGCTGCACGGGGCGAACCTGACCAGCGCCCGGCTGGAAAGGGCGGACCTGAGTACCGCCGAGCTGAACGAGGCGAACCTGACCAACGGCCAACTGCACGAGGCGGTCCTGTACAGCGCCGTGCTACACGGGGCGAACCTCACCGGCGCCCGGTTGCATGGGGCGAATCTGACCGATGCCCAGCCATATCGGGCCAACCTGACCGGCGCCCAGCTGCACGGGGTGGACCTGAGCCGCGTAGTGAACCTCACGCAGGAGCAGGTGGACGTAGCGGTCGGAGACGCGGAGACGCGCCTGCCGTCGGGGGTAACGCGGCCGGCGTGGTGGTGACACAGGGTGGCTGCGACAGGGATCCACCATGGACCAGTTTTCAACAGGGAAGACACGGAACGTATCGGTACAGCAGGAGACTGGCCGTTGGCGGACCGGAGCAAGTCGGCGCCGAGTACAGCCGCCTGCCACCGACACGACTCCACGTCGACGGGTCCTGCCTGGCCGAGAACCCTGGGGCAAAGCGGAGTTTGCCTGCCCGCCGGAGGAGCCCCGCTCCGTCCGAGCTGTGAAGGGCAAGGCCGCTGTCGACCGTCCAGGCACGGCTGCGCGACCGACCAGGTCGGGCGCGCAGCCTCCACCTTTGCCAGCCGGACGACAGCTAGACTCGTGCACGCCGACCGACCGCTTGCATCAGCAAGCGAGCGGGTACATGCAGGTTAGGCGTTGCCACTGCCCCCTACTCGCGTGATGGTCATCGCTCGTTCTCCCACCGACGCAGGCCGCTCGGCGTCGGTGCGGGTGTAAATGCGAAGATCGGTCCATGGGGGACATGCGGGCCGTGCTGACGTCGCAGGGGTGGGACTTTTTCGTCTCCTATACTCGCGATAACCAGGCCTGGGCTGAGTGGGTGGCCTGGCAGTTGGAGGACGCCGGGTACCGAGTCCTGATCCAGGCATGGGACTTCGTTGCTGGCACGAACTGGCAGTTCCGCATGGACGAAGGCGTTCAACACTCGGAACGGACCATTGCGATCCTGTCCGCCGCCTACCTTAATTCGGTCTACGGCCGCCAGGAATGGCAGGCCGTGCAGGCCGCTGACCCCAATGGTTTCGCCCGCAAACTCCTCCCGATCCGTGTCGAGGACTGCCGTCGCCCGGGTCTTCTCGGCGCAGTCGTGTCCATCGACCTGTTCGACCGGTCCGCCGACGATGCCCGCGGCTACTTGCTCGACCAGATCCGCGGGACCATCGCCGGCCGAGTCAAACCCGCTGCTGCCCCCGCCTTCCCCGTGCCCGCACGGGATGCTCCACCCATCGACGAACCCGCGTTTCCCCCTCCTACCCCGCAGGCGCCCGCCCAGCCACTGGCCATGCCCAGGCGGGTCCGCCAACCTCTCACTGGCCACACCGGCGTCGTATGGTCGGTGGCGTTCGCGGCTGACGGACACGCCCTCGCCACCGGCAGTGGGGACGGCACGGTGCGGCTGTGGGACGTGGCTGATCCCACCCGCCCCCGGCAGATCGGCCAACCCCT
>NZ_MBLN01000081.1:0-97238 GCF_001854645.1 Pseudofrankia sp. EUN1h
GATCGGCCAACCCCCCGCCAGCCACACCGGCGCCGTGTATTCGGTGGCGTTCACGGCCGACGGACACATCCTCGCCACCGGCGGCGGGGACCGCACGGCGCTGCTCTGGCAGATGTACTGATCTGAAATCGAGCGCGCCGTCTCGCGAACATGTGACCTGGTCTAAACCCACGCCACCGCCAGCCACGACAAGACGGTACGGCCATGGCGGACGTACCGAGTAGTCATGGCATGCCTTCCTATATGCGAGACGTCCGGCGGTGTGCCGCTTCGCACTGCGCTGCCGCTCACCCATCGTGTCGGTCTCGACCTCGGCCAACAACGCCTTGATCCCAGAAAGCAGCTTCGCCCTGGCCGTTGCCGTGTTCAACTCCTTTGACGAATCCTGATGCGACACCAACATCACCCGCTGCGCCTGGCAATGCGCGATTCACTCGATAGACCGCGCCGTGATCCGGTTGGTTCGGTCCAGCCTCCAGAACCCGACCGCGGTGGCCTGGTCGGCGTCGATCGCCGTGTTCAGCGCGTGCCAGCCTTTGCGGTTGCGGGCGGCCGAGGCGCTGCCGGAGTCGTTGTCGACGTACTCACCGATGATCGTCCAACAGCCCGCGACGTCGAGCTTGCGCGTCAGGTCGATCCGCTGCCGCTCGATCGCATCCCGCCCATCACGGTGATACCGCGACAACCRCAGATACAGCCAGATAGGCCGAGTACCCGGCCGGTTCGGCGCCCGGCGATGAGCCACGGCGCCGTGGGCAGTCTGTTCTGTACGCCGGTCGAAGCATCGGGGCTTGAGAGGGGACTTCATGGTGATCGTCGCGGGACAGATCTTCGTCGACCCTGCCGAGCGAGAGCACTACCTCGCCGGCTGCGTCGACGCCATCGAGCAGGCACGACAGGCGCCGGGCTGTCTTGACTACGCCCTGAGCGCCGACCTGATCGACGCGACACGGATCAACATCTTCGAGCGTTGGGAGACTCTGGAAGCCGTCCAGGCCTTCCGCGGCAGCGGCCCGAGCGAGGAGYAGGGCGCCGCCATGCTCGCGGCATCTGTGGCCGAGTACGACGTTGCGAATGTTCGCTCACTGACCTGACAGGCGCACGCTACGACGTTCTGGTTGCGTAGGGGACGCAGGCCGCCGATGCCGAGGCTGTGGGCTTACCGAGAAGGTAGCCCTGGCCGTAGGGGATGCCGGCTGTGATCGCGGCTTTGCGTTCGGCGGTGGTTTCGATGCCTTSTGCGATGACCGTTCCGCCGATTTCCTCGGTCAGTCGGACCAGACCGACGGCGATCGTGCGGCGGGCCGGGTCGTGATCCATGCCGCGGATGATGACGTAGTCGACCTTGATGATGTCTGGCCGCAGTTGTAGGAGTTGATCCAGGCCGGAGTATCCGGCACCCGTGTCGTCGACGGCGATGCGCACTCCGTGATCACGTAGGCACCCGACCGCAGCTAGGAAGCCGGGGCAGGCGACGCAGTTCTCGTGTTCGGTGATTTCCACGACGAGGCGGCCGCGATCGGGCAGGGAGCAGACGACCCCAGGCAGCCCCTCGACAACCACGCTGGGAGAGGCGTTGACCGCGAGCGTCACCTCCGCGGGAAGCTCCGGCAGCACCCGTAGGGCTCGGTGGATCGCGGCCATCTCCAGGTTGGTGCCCAGGTCGACCACCTTGGCGGCGGCGAACCAGTCCTCGGTGTTGCAGGGCCGGTCATCGCACTGGACGGGAAAACGCGACAGCGCCTCTACCCCGACCACGGCGCCGGTCGCCAACCGGACGATCGGCTGGAATACGACCGTCGGACCGCCGGCATCGAGGACCGCGCAGACCGCCCGCGACACTCGGCTTCTCGCCTCCCACACGCGCTTCAGGTCGATGACCTCGTCGCGCAGGAACTCAACCGCGAGGACCATGAATGCGCGATCGCGTTCGTGTAGTCGAGGGCGCGGTTGGTGGGCGAGGCAGCTGAGCAGCCCATAAGGCTGACCATCGGCGTCAAGCGTGCGTATCGTGATGTAAGAGCCGATTCCAAGCTCCTCAGCGATCCGCGATATTGCGTCGCTGACATAACGGGTGTCTCCGGAAATGGTGTCCCCTGTTTGTGACTCGCTGCGAACCTCCTCGCCGAGATCGAGAGTCACGCCGGGTGCTAAGCCGAAACTGACACCATCTCCACTGACGACCTGGATCACGAGCAGATCGCCCTCCCACATGCCGAGCAGCACCACGTCCATGTGCATATGGCGGCGAACCACGTCAAGGAGGACTGACACACTTTTGTCCGGTTCCAGCACCGTCACAGGCGGCCCGAAGGCCGTTTTTGGCATCATTACCCCCAAAGGCGTACCTCGGAGCACGCCGCAGCTCTACCAAACGCGTGCCCCGAGCTGGCACCGCCAACCGAACGCGAGCCCATAAAAAAGGATGAAAGTCCCCTTCGGACGGGCATCGCCAGCCGAGCCGGTCCACCCGAACATCCACCCGACCCCGCCAGATCGGCCCACCTCGCGACCCGCGCGGATCTCGGCCCCGTGCAGACGCTTGGTCGTTCTCGCAGCTCACCTTGACCACGAACGGCCGGCGAGGCGGTGATCAGCCAGCCTCAGGCCCCGGGGCGTCCGTCAGCGGGGGCGAGGACGGAGGCGGGGGTGGCACCAGGGCCCACGCCTGGTGCTTCGCGTCCCGGCCGTCGCCGGAGGAGCGGCCGGTGAGGCGTCGCGCCACCCAGGGGCGGACGTGGCGCCAGTAGTAGCCGGCGTCGGCGAGACGGCCGGATCGGGTCAGTGCGCCGTCGGCCGGCAGCGACTCGGGCACCTCGACGCCGAGGGCGGCCAGGACGAGGCGCGCGGCCCGGTGGTGACCGAGCGAGTTGAGATGAAGCCGGTCCTCGGACCAGTAGCGCGCCTCGCGGATCTCCGTGTCGGCGAAGACGTTGACGAACAGCGCGCCGCGGGCGCGGGCGATCTCGGCGGCCGCGTCGGTCAGCTCGGCGGCGCGCCGGTGCAGCGTCCGGCCGAAGGGGAGCCGGTTGGACGGGTCGGCGCCGGCGAGCACGACCGGCGTGACGCCCGCCTCCAGGCACCGGTCGACGGCCTCGGCGGTCAGGGCGCTCAGGCGGGCGACGTCGGCGCCGGGGCGCATCATGTCGTTTCCGCCGCCGTTGAGCGTCAGGATCGTCGGAGCCGGGTCGAGGGCGAGGGCGGCGTCGAGCTGCCCGTGGACGATCGGTTCGAGCAGCCGGCCGCGGATGGCGAGGTTCGCGTACCAGACCTGCGCCGGGTGGTGGTGCGCGGCGAGCCCGGCCGCCACGAGATCGGCCCAGCCGCGAGGACCGCCGTCGTCCAGCTCGTCGCCGACGCCCTCGGTGAAGCTGTCCCCGATCGCGACGTAGCGCACAGTCGCCTCCTCCGTCCGGTGCGCCGACGGCGCGGCCGGACGCCCTCGGGGGACCGTCGCCCGACGGCTGTCTCCCGACACGCACCGTGGCCGATACGCCTGAATGCCCAGCTCATCCGTTCTCGTATGTCATGATGCCCCGGTGGCACTGACGGGCCGCAACGGGGGTAAAAAGAATATGATCTTTGGAAAATGCGTGGTCTGCGGGGAACGCCCGGAGCCCGCTCGCCGGCTGGCCGTCTCCTTGCCGGAGGGTCGGCCGGGAGTGGTGTGCGGTCATCACGACCCGGAGGCGTCGGGCTTCCGCGAGGACCTGTTCTACTGCTTGTTCCGCTTCCATGGCCTGGCGATCGGTGACGCGCAGAGCGCGGCGGCCGCGGAGACGATCGCCGGGCTGGTCGCCGAGGCACTCATCGAGGAGGGCCCCGCCACCGGGTCTCGATCCCGCTCGGGCCGCCTGCCTCGGGTGACGCCGCTGAAGGGCGCGGGCACGGCATCCTGCACAGCGCCGCCCCGCCGGCCCGGACGTCCACTTCACTCATTCTGTGGGCGCTCGTGAACGGCCGGGCAGCCAGCTCGGGTGAGCCGGGCGGCGGAGCTCGGGGCCGGGCGGCGGAGCTCGGCCCCGGACCGGTGGCTGTCACCCGAGAACGCGTCCGCGCAACCGCGGTCGACGGGTGGCCCATGAGATCGACATCGCCGGCCCAGACTTCGCGCGTCGTCCGCCTACTGGTGTAGCACTGGTTGGTGCAGCCTCTCTCGGTCGTCATCGTCCACCGCGACCAGCCGGAAAGACTCGTCGACACGATCGACGCGTTCCGCGCGCAGGACATTCCTGTCACGATCACGATCGTCGACAACGGGTCAGTCGTCGTCCCTCCGGTGGAGGCAGCCGACGTCGCGGTCGTGCTCGCCGGCGGCAACCTGGGGTTCGGCCCGGCGGCCAACGTGGGCTACCGCGCGTTCCTCGCCGACAAGGACGCGGGCGAGTGGGTGGTGCTCGCGCCGCACGACGCGCTTCCCGAGCCCACCTGCCTGAGCCACATGCTGGGCGTGCTCGCGCAGCGGCCACGAGCAGGGTTGGCGTGCGCCGACGTCGGCGACGGGATGACGCCGGTCATCGACCCCTACTTCGGCGGGATCCTCGTGCCCGCCAGCGTCGACGACGGCTGGGAGACGGTCGGCCACCCGCACGGCACGTTGATGCTCGCCCGGCGCGCCTGCCTCGACGAGGTCGGGATCTTCGACGAGCGCTACTTCGCCTACTGCGAGGAGGCCGACCTCGCGCTGCGGGCGAAGGCGGCCGGCTGGGAGTCCGGACTCGTGCGGGGCGCGATGGTCAAGAACCCGTACGTCGGCTCGGCCTCCGCGGCCATCGACTACCTGCAGCTTCGCAACACCCTGCTGCTCGTTCGGGAGCACTCCGGCCGCTACCACGCGTTCATTCGTTTCTGTGTCGCGTTGTGGCACCTCTCGTCGGGGGTGGTCGTGCCGGCCAGGCGCGGCCCGTACTGGAATCTCGAAGGACGCCTGCGCGGGCTTCTCGACTTTCTCCGTGGACGTCTCGGCCCGCCGCCGCCCCACCTGCTCGTCAAGCGCTGACGTCACCCCGTACCGACGTCGTCCTGCGCCGCCCTCCTCCGCGGGATATGCCACCGCCTCCTCGTGGAAATCCCGCGGATATGAGGAGACGTCAGAGGAATGGCCACTCCCCCAACGGTCCGTCTATCTCGACTGGACTCGCCCAACGGCGTGACTTGGCGGCGAAACCGGCGGCGGGCACGCCTGCCACCCGGACATGCTGGTCGTGGACCTTTGTCCTGATTTGACGGCGGGGAAGCGGGACCGGGATGGCGCGTTGGCGCAAGCGGCGGGGGCCCGGTGGGGACGGACCGACCCTGGGCGAGGAGTCGGCCGGCCGGGCCGGCAGGCATGCCGTCGCCAGCCGGCGGGCAGCCGAGCCACCGCCTGGCCGGGGGCGGCGGCGGGCCCGGATCCTGACCGGCGCCGGCGTGGCCGTCGTGCTGGTGGCCGCGGGAACGGTCACGCTCACCGCCACGCCGGCCGGCGACCGGGCACGCGGCTGGGCCTGCCACACCTTCCACCGGGGCTGCGCCACCCCGTACACCGTCACGATCCAGACCGACTCGGACCAGATGGTGCTGGGCGCGGCTCGCACCCCGCGCGTCGCGAGCTATGTGCTCGGCGACGACGCGGGTGTGCCGCCGGCGCCGCCGGGGGGCCGGGACGACTGCTACGGCCGGGCCGCCTGGGCCGCGTCGCTCGGCGCCGTGCCGGCCGACACCACGCCGGTCCAGCTGGGCCTCACGGCGGGCGCCGACGAGACCGTCCAGGTGGTCGGGTTCACCCCGCACATCGACGGCCTGTCCAAGGACCCCAGGCAGGGCCTCCTGCTCACCTGCTCCGGGCCGCCCGGCCTGGCGGGGCCGGTGACCAGCATCGACCTCGACCTGGTCCTGGCGGCCGCCGGAGCCCGCGTGGTCGTGCCCGCGCCCGCCGGGCCGGCGAGCGTGCTGGCCCCGGGCACGAGCGGCTCGTTCCTGCTCGCCGTGACGACCGCGACCTGCGACTGCCGCTGGCGCGTCGAGGTCGAGCTCCAGGTGGGCGACGAGCGGCGGGTGGTCACCGTCGGCCCGGACGGCGCCCGCGAGGGGACCGCCGCCGAGAACCCGAGCCAGCGCTCCTTCGAGACCAGTGCCTCGTCGCTGGCACGCCCCGCCCGCTACGTCCAGGGAAAATGGCAGTGAGCTGGTAAGGCAATGAGCGGACGACCGAGACCACCGGAGGCGGCGTGACGGCCAGGGACCACCGCGGCGAGGCAGGGACAGGCGGCGACCGGAACGATCCCGGGAGCCGGGACGCCGGCACCTTCGCCGGCGGGGTGGCCTCGGACGTGCGGCACGCCGGGGTCCGCGCCGGCGTGCGCCGCCTCGGCCAGCTGCTCGGCGAGTCGCTGACCCGGCACGAGGGCGCCGACCTGCTGGAGCTCGTCGAACGGGTCCGCGCGCTCGCCCGCGGCGACGACGACGATCGCGACGAGCTGCACCGGGTGCTCGCCGACGTCGACCACCCGACGGCGATCGTGCTGGCGCGGGCGTTCACCGCGTACTTCCAGCTCGCCAACATCACCGAGCAGCTGCACCGGGCCCGCGAGCTGGCCGACCGCCCTCGCGGCGCGCTCGAGGAGACGGGCGACCGGATCGCCGCCGCGGTGGCCGCGGGCCAGCTCGACCCGGAGCTGCCCGCCCAGGTGGTGGACCGGCTCGAGCTGCGCCCGGTGTTCACCGCGCACCCGACCGAGGCGAGCCGCCGGTCGGTGCTCGACGTGCTGCGCGGGATCGCCGAGCTGCTCGACGCCGCCGACGACCCCCGGGCGCACCCGTCCCGGCGCGCGGTGGTCGACCGCCGGCTCGCCGAGGCGGTCGACGTGCTCTGGCAGACCGACGAGATCCGGGTGGAGCGCCCGAAGCCCACCGATGAGGCCCGCTCCGCCGCCTACTACCTGACCTCGATCGCCACCGACGTGCTGCCCGACCTGCTGGAGGAGCTGGACGGGGCGCTGTCCCCCGTCGGGGCCGGGCTGCCCATCACCGCGCGGCCGCTGCGGTTCGGCTCGTGGGCCGGCGGCGACCGGGACGGCAACCCGAACGTCACCCCGGCCGTGACCCTCGACGTGCTCACGCTGCAGCACGAGTTCGGTATCCGGGTGCTGCTCGGCACGGTCGACGGTCTCATCAAGGATCTGACCGCCTCGACGCTGGTCGTCGGGGTCGGCGACGAGCTGCTGGCCAGCCTCGACGCCGACCGGGCCGCCCATCCCGAGGTGTACGACCGGTTCATCCGGCTCAACGCCGCGGAGCCGTACCGGTTGAAGTGCAGCTACATCCGCGCCCGGCTGACGGCGACCCGCGACCGGCTGGCCACCGGCGGGGCGCACACTCCCGGCCGCGACTACCTCAGCCCGCGCGAGCTGCTCGACGACCTGACCATGATGCACCGGTCGCTGGCGCAGAACCGGGGCGAGCTGGTCGCCGACGGGCCGCTGCGGCGCGCGATCCGGGTGGCGGCGGCGGTCGGGATGTCGCTCGCGACGCTCGACATCCGCGAGCACGCCGAGCGCCACCACGCCGCGCTGGGCGCGCTCTACGATCGGCTGGGCGAGCTGGAGCGCCCGTACGCCGAGCTCGACCGCGCCGAGCGGATCGCGCTGCTGTCGCGCGAGCTGGCGGGACGCCGGCCGCTGTCCGGCGCGGCGGCGTACGTCCTGGCGGCGCCCGTCCTGGCCGACCCGACGGGCGCGGGCGTGCTGGAGTTGTTCAGCACGATCCGCGTCGCGCTGGACCGGTTCGGCGGGGACGTCATCGAGAGCTACATCGTGTCGATGACCCGCGACGTCGACGACATCCTCGCCGTCGTCGTGCTCGCCCGGGAGGCCGGCCTCGTCGAGATCGGCCCGGGCACCGCCCCGGACGGCGTGAGCGCGCGGGCGCGGATCGGGTTCGTGCCGCTGTTCGAGACGGTCGCCGAGCTGCGCGCCGCCGGGCGCCTGCTCGACGGGATGCTCGCCGATCCGTCCTACCGGGCGGTGGTCGCCGCGCGCGGCAACCTCCAGGAGATCATGCTCGGCTACTCCGACTCGTCCAAGGACGCCGGCATCACCGCGTCCCAGTGGGAGATCCACCGGGCGCAGCGGGAGCTGCGCGACGTCGCCCGCCGGCACGGCGTCGTGCTGCGGCTGTTCCACGGCCGCGGCGGCTCCGTCGGCCGCGGCGGCGGGCCGACCGGCGAGGCGATCCTCGCCCAGCCGTTCGGCACCCTCGACGGCCCGATCAAGGTGACCGAGCAGGGCGAGGTGATCTCGGACAAGTACACGCTCCCCCAGCTGGCCCGGCACAATCTGGAGATCGCGCTGGCCGCCGTGCTGGAGGCGTCGATCCTGCACCGCGAGTCCCGGCAGCCCGCGAACGTGCTGGCCGAGTGGGACCGGACGATGGAGGCGGTCGCCGAGTCCGCGCGCGGCGCCTACCGGAGCCTGGTGGCCGACCCTTCCCTGGTGCCGTTCTTCCTGGCGGCGACGCCGGTCGACGAACTTGGCAACCTCAACATCGGCTCCCGGCCGTCGCGGCGGCCCGGCGGCGCCGGCGGCCTCGACGACCTGCGTGCGATCCCGTGGGTGTTCGGCTGGACCCAGTCGAGGATCATCCTGCCCGGCTGGTTCGGGGTCGGAACCGGGCTGGCCGCCGCCCGGGCGGCGGGCGCGGGCGAAACGCTCGCCGAGATGTACCGGTCGTGGCACTTCTTCCGCACGTTCCTGTCCAACGTCTCGATGACGCTCGCGAAGACCGACCTGCGCATCGCGGCCGACTACGTCGGCACGCTCGTCCCGCCCGAGCAGGCCGGCCTGTTCGAGGTGATCCGCGCCGAGCACGAGCGGACCGTCACCGAGGTGCTCGCCGTCACCGGCACGTCGACGCTGCTGGAGCACACGCCGGTGCTCCAGCAGACGCTGGAGGTGCGCGACCTGTACCTCGCCCCGCTGCACGCCCTGCAGGTATCCCTGCTCGCCCGCTCCCGCGCCGACGCGCAGGCCGATCCGGCCGGCGAGATCGACCCGCGCCTGCGCCGGGCACTGCTGCTGACCATCAACGGCATCGCCGCGGGCCTGCGCAACACGGGCTGACCCCGGACCTGGCCCACGCCGCCTTGGGAGTCAGCCCGCCAGGGCGGTGGCGAGGCGGTCGAGGGCGGCGGTGAAGTCCGGCGCGGCCAGGTGGCCGAAGCCGACGCGGAAGACCCGGTCCGGCTCACCGAACCACGAGCCGGGGGCGACCCGGGTGTCGAGCGCGGCGAGCCGGGCATGGAAGCCGGCGACCGCGTCGTCGGGGAACCGGTCGGCGGCCAGGCGAAGGCAGCACAGGGCGCCCCCGTCCGGCCGGACCAGCTCGACGGGCTGGTCCGCCGCCCAGGCGGCCAGCTCGGCAAGCGCCTGTTCCAGCCGCGCGGAGCGCGGCGCGAGGACCTCGGCGCGGTGCTGCAGCAGCTGGACGGCGAGGAGCTCGTCGACCGTCGGGCAGGCGATCGTGCTGACGAACCGCGCCGCCCGCAGCCGCGCGGCCAGCTCGACGTCGGTCGTCGTCAACCAGCCGATCCGCAGGCCGGGCGCGCCGTGCGCCTTCGACAGCGACGCGCAGGTGACGACCCGCGGCGAGCGGGCGGCGGCGGACGGCGGGACGGGCGCACCGCCGTAGGTGGACGCGTGGTAGGTCTCGTCGACGAGGACGACCGCGCCGGGCGCGCGGTCCCCGGTCAGGGCGAGCAGCGCCCGCAGCTCCTCGTCGGTGAGCCGGACGCCGGACGGGTTCTGCGGCGATGCCACCGACACCAGCCGGGTCGACGGGTCGAGCGCGGCGGCAAGCGCGTCGAGCGGGAGGCGGTAGCCGTCGTCGAAGGATGACTGGACGACGTCCACCCGGGCGCCCAGGCCTTCCGGCACGCTCCGCGCCGGCGGGAAGCAGGGGGTGACGACGACGGCCCGGTCGCCCGGCCCGCACACAGCCTGAGCGAGGAGGAACATCGCCTCGATCGCGCCGACGGTCACCAGCACCTCGTCGGCGTCGATCCCCGCGTCCTCGGCGATCAGCCGGCGCAGCTCGTCGTCGCCGCGGGAGGTGCCGTAGCCGAGGACCACGTCCTTCAACCCGGCCGGGTCGACGAGTTCGCCGACGGTCAGGGGCGGGCAGGTGCTCTCGCCGAGGTCGTACCGCACCGGGCGGTCGATCAGGGCGGCCATGGCGCTGGGCGCGAACGTCGTCATGGCATTCATCGTCCGAGCGGCGACGGCCGCCGGGCAGAGCCAATCCCGCTAGATTGGTTCGGCGATGGAGCCAATGGGGTGGGTGGACCGGCTCGGCCGGTGGTCGTCGGGTCGGGGTCCGCTGTACGTGCTGCTCGCGGCGCGGCTGCGGGTGCTGATCGACGACGGTGACCTTCCGCCAGGCTCGCCGCTCCCCGCGGACCGCGCGCTCGCGTCGGCGCTCGCCGTCGGCCGCGGCACGGTCGTCGCCGCCTACGACCAGCTCGTCGTCGAGGGCCGCATCACCCGCCGCCGGGGCAGCGGCACCCGCGTCGCCGGGGACCCGGGCGCCCTGCCCAGGGCGACCACGATGACACCGGGGTTCCTGCACCTGCTCGAACCGAAGGACGGCGTGCTGCTGCTGGCGTGCGCCGCGCCCGACGCACCGCCCGCCGAGCTGGTCGACGCGTACACCCGGGCCGTGCCGAGGCTCGCCGCCATCGCCGGCGACATCGGATACCACCCGATGGGCCACCCGGCGCTGCGCTACGCCGTCGCCGAGCGGTACCGACGGCGCGGCGTGCCGACCGCGACCGACCAGGTCCTCGTCACCACCGGCGGGCAGCAGGCGCTGTCGCTGCTGGCCCGGGCACTGCTACGGCCGGGCGACCGGGTCCTGGTCGAGACGCCGACCTACTACGGCGCGCTGGAGGCGTTCCGCGAGGAGGGCGCCGTGGCGCGCGGGCTGCCGGTCGGGCTGGACGGGTTCGCGGCGGCGGCCGCCGAGCACCGCCCCGCCGTCGCCTACGTGATCGCCTCCTTCCACAACCCCACCGGCGCCGTCCTGCCCGCGCTGCGGCGCGAGCGCCTCGTCCGGACCGCCACCGCGGCGGGTGTCGTCCTCATCGACGACGAGACCCTCGTCGACCTCGGCTTCCCCGCCGCGGGCGACCCGCCGCCGCCACTCGCCGCCCACGGCGACGCGGTGGTCACCGTCGGGTCGCTGAGCAAGGCCGTGTGGGGCGGTCTGCGGGTCGGCTGGGTGCGCGCCCCGGCGCCGCTCGTCGCCCGGCTCGGTCGGCTGCGCGCGGTGCACGACCTCGGTGGCAACGTCCTCGCCCAGCTCGCCGCCGCCGACCTGCTGGGCGGTCTCGACACCTTCGGACGCCGCGAGTCCGCCCGCCGCCAGGCCCGCCACGACCACCTGCGCGCCGAGCTGGCCCGCCACCTCCCCGACTGGCACGCGCCCGCGGTGCCCGGCGGGCAGACGCTGTGGGTCCGGCTCCCCCACGGCGACGGCACCTCGTTCGCCCAGACTGCGCTGCGGCACGGAGTCGCGGTGCTCCCCGGGACGGGCCTCGACGCGGGCGGAGGCAGCCACGACCACCTGCGCCTGCACTTCCTCGCGCCGCCGGACGACCTCGCCGAGGCCGTCCGGCGCCTGGCCGCCGCCTGGCGTGGCTACGGCCCGGCGCCGCACCGGACGGCCTCCACGCCGACGCTGGCGATCTGACGGCAAGGACCTCAGCCGGCTCATCCTGCCKGGCCCGACGGCGAGGCTTGACCACGCGAGGGCTCAAGCTCAATATCGACTTCGGAATCAATCTTGGGGCTGAACGCCGTGTCCAGGGTCCGGAGGGTACGCAGTGCCCGCCGTCTGAAGGAGATGGACGACGCATGCCGAAGGTAGAGATCCCGCCGAACCCAATGGCCYGCCGCCGACAGCCGTGGCGTGCGTCGGTCGGCGTCCGCTTAGGCACCGCGGCCCTGGCCGCGAGCCTGCTGGCCGTGCTGGCGGCGTGCGGGGACGACGGCGGTGGCTCGGGCGCGTCCTCGACGGGCTCGCCCGCCGCCGGGCTGCTGGGGCCGTCGAACCCCGCGAAGGGCGCCCCGGTCCGGATCKGGCTGGTCTCGGATGACAAGGGCCCCGTCTCGGACCTCGCCATCGAGACCGCCGTGGCGAAGGCCACCGTCGCCTACCTGAACGCCCACAAGGGCGGGATCTCCGGCCACCCGATCGAGCTGGTGACCTGCAAGGCCCTGGCCGACCCGGCGACGGGTACCGACTGCGGCAACCAGATGGTCGAGAAGGACGTGGCCGCCGTCCTCGTCGGCACGTCCTCGGTGGTCGACAGCATCTGGAAGCCCCTGCACGAGGCGCACGTTCCGATCTGGCTCAGCTACGGCGCCGGGGACACGCTGAAGGACACCGACTCGACGTTCGCCCTCACCGACCTCGCCTACACCGCGAAGGCCGCGCTGCAGCAGGCCAAGGACACCGGCGCGTCGAAGGTCACCGCGCTCGCGATCGACGTGCCCATCACGATGACGATCTGGCGGACCGTCGCGCCGCCGCTCTACCAGCGGGCTGGCATCGACCTCGACGTCGTCCCCGTTCCCCCCGGCACCGCGGACATGACGCCGCAGATCCAGAGCATGATCTCGCGCGGTGATCCCGGCGTCGTCCACGTCATCGGCAACGACGCGTTCTGCATCAGCGCCTTCAACGGCCTGCAGGCGGTCGGGTTCAAGGGAACGGTCTTTCCGCACCCGAACTGCATGTCGGACAAGACCCGCACGGCCATACCGGGTGGCTTCCTGAAGGGCCTGGTCGTTCCCGCGACGGCTCCGGTCGGCATCGACAGCCCCTCGACCCAGCTGTACGAGGCGGTCGTGGCCGAGTACGGCAGTAAGGACATCGACACCGACAGGGTGCCCGGTCTGTCGATGTTCACCCAGGTCACCGCCTTCCAGCTGGCGACCGACGGTATCTCCGGCGACATCACCCCCACCTCGATCGTCGCCGCGATCCGGGCGATGCCCGAGAAGGACCTTCCCGGTGCGGCCGGCCTGCGGTTCCGCTGCAACGGAAAGGCCATCACCGGCGAGCCGGCGGTCTGCGTCCGCGGCTGGCTGACCACGACCCTCGACGACAAGGGCCGCCCAGGCCCGTACAAGCCGGTCGGCGTCACGCCCATCGAAAGCTGAGCGCCCGGTTTCGCGCGCGATCCGGATCGGCTGAGAATCCACTCGGCGGTAAGCTTCGAACCGTGCCGGATCCACGGGGGCGGGCGCTGCCACGGCTATGCGTGGGCATGGCGACCTACGACGACTTCGACGGGGTCTGGTTCACTATCCAGGCTATCCGGCTGTACCAGTCCGACGTTCCCGCCGAGCTTTCCTTCGTCGTCGTCGACAACCACCCCGAGGGAACCGCCTCGGCCGCGCTGCGGGCGCTGGGGGAATGGATTCCGGGTTATCGGTACGTTCCGTTCACTGGATACCGCGGCACGGCTGTGCGTGACCTGGTCTTCCGCGAGACCGATGCGGACATCGTCTGCTGCGTTGACTCCCACGTGCTGCTTCGGCCCGGCGCGCTCGCCCAGCTCGTGACCTGGTTCGACGCTCATCCCGACAGCCGGGACCTGCTGCAGGGCCCGTTGTTCTACGACAGCCTGAGCGAGCCGGCCGCGACGCATCTGGAGCCGACCTGGGGCACCGGCATGTTCGGCCAGTGGGGCCGCGACGCGCGGGTCGACGACCCGGGCGGCGAGCCGTTCGAGATCTCGATGCAGGGCCTCGGTCTCTTCGCCTGCCGCCGGGCGGCCTGGCCCGGGCTCAACCCCAGGCTGCGTGGCTTCGGCGCGGAGGAGGGTTATCTGCACGAGAAGTTCCGCCAGCGGGGCGCGAGGGTGCTCTGCCATCCCGGGCTGGGCTGGTTGCACCGGTTTTCCCGGCCGGCCGGGACCGGATACGCGAACCGGTGGGAGGACCGGATCCGGAACTACCAGGTGGCCTGGTCGGAGGTCGGCTGGGATCACGCGCCGATCGAGGAGCACTTCCGGGAGCTGCTCGGCCCGGACATCGACACCGACGCCGTGTTCGCGCAGGCACGTGCCCAGGCCAGGCACCCGCTGGCCGTCTTCGACGCGATTTTCTGCGTGGCGGGCGACGAGGAGACCTGCGCCGCGCACGCACATCCGGACGACGTCGCCTGGCGCATGGAACGGGTCGCGGCGGACGCGGACGCCGAGCCCACGGCGGAGCTGGAGCGTCGGCGGGTGGCCCGCTGGCGGGCCGTCATCACCGCGGCGGCCCGGCGTGGATATGCGCACGTTCTCGTACTCGATGACCCGGCCGGCCCGGTCACGCCGACCCGCCAGGACAGCCTGGACCGGCTCGCGACGGCCAGCGACCTGGACTGGGATGTATGCCTGCTCCCGGCTTCCCCGCCGGTTGGTGAAGCCTCGGAACGGACCTCGAGCGCGGTTGTCGTCCGGGAACGGGCCTATGAGCGCGTCCTCACGGATCTCCCGCACGACGCGCCCACCTGGAAAGATTTCCACGCGGCCTGGGGCGACGTGGGCCGTTACCTCCGCGAACGCGTCGCCGACGGATTTCTCACCGCGGTCGACCTTTCGTGGGGCGGCCCGGGCGACGACCGGCCCGTGCTGGCGCCGGGGATCGAGCTGGTCCAGCTCGCGGACGGTTTCCTGGTCCGGCAGGATTCCCCTCCGCGCGAGCACCGCCTGAACAACACGGCCTCGGTGATTCTGGAACTTTGCGACGGCCGCCGCACCATCGCTCAGATCGCCGAGTCTCTCGCGGAGGCCTTTGCGCTGGCCACGCCTCCCTCCACCGAGGTGGCCAGTTGCGTCGGGCAGCTCCGCGAAATCGACGTTCTCGTGACGGCCGAGTTTCCATCCCGGCGATGCGATAACTTGGTCGCGTCCGCGGGTGACGTGTAGGGGGGAACATGGAAGACGGTTCACGGGACGATTCGGCGGACAGCGTGGGAGAAGAAGGCGGACCTCCCGAGGGCGCCGGGCGGCGGGCCTTTATCAAACAGATGATCACGCTTGGTTTTGGCGTTCCCGTCATCAGCACCTTTGGCAGGGGGTGCGGCCCGTGGTCCCCGCCACGGCACACCACCCATCCGCCACGGACGACGACCAAGCCACCGGTCACGTCGACGACGACCACGGTCCCGCCGTCAACCACGACGGTCTCCCCATCAACGACGACGGTCCCGCCGTCGACGACCACGGTCCCGCCCTCGGCGACGACGGTCCCGCCGTCAACGACCACGGTCCCGCCCTCGACCACCACGGTCCCGCCCTCGACCACCACGGTCCCCCCATCAACCACGACGGTCCCGCCCTCAACCACCACGACCCTCCCACCGGCGACCACCACGACCCTCGTGCGTCTCTGATCGACCTGGCGGAGCGGCCGTTCCCCGTATCGAGCACGAGCGCACGGTCAGGCCACCGCGGCCGCCTCCACTGCCCGGTCCGGCGCCGGCGCGAGTCGCGGCGAGCCGAGCGCCGTGATGACGCCGGCGGCCGCGAGGACGGCCGCCGCCGCCAGGCCCCGGTGGAACCCGTCGACCAGCGCGGCCTGGCCCGGCGCGCCGCCGGTCAGCGCCGCGGCGGTGCGGGAGTTGGCGAGCGTGCTCACGACGGCGAGGCCAAGCGCGCCGCCGATCTGATAGAAGGTGGTCACGACGCCGGACGCCGCGCCCGCGTCGCGTGGCTCGATGTCGACGACCGCGGCGATCTGCGCGGGCACACCGACGCCGATGATGCCGAAACCGAACAGCAGCAGCCCGGGCAGCAGCGCGGTCAGATAGCTCCCGTCCGCGTCCGCCTGCATCAGCGTCACCAGGCCGGCGACGCTGAGGACCGCGCCGCCGACCTGGACCGGCCGGGTACCGATCCGGGTGACGAGCTGCGAGGCGACGGCGGCGGCCGCGACGGCCGCGAAGCCCATCGGCAGGAAGTGCAGGCCGGCGGCGAGCGCCGAGTCGCCGCGCACCTGCTGCAGGAAGAGCGCGGTCAGGAAGAACATCGACAGGAACGCGCCGCCGTTCAGAGCGAGCGCCACGCTCGACGTGGTGAGCGCCCGCGACCGGAACAGCCTCGGGGGCACCAGCGGCGCGGCCGACCGGAGCTCCACCAGGACGAACGCCGCGAGCAGGGCCACGCCGCCAGCGAGCGCGCCCGCGACCTCGATCGACCCCCAACCGAGTGGCTCGGCGCGCACCACACCGTAGACGACCGCGAGCAACCCGGCGGTGCCGATGAAGGCCCCGGCCGCGTCGAACGAGCGCCGTCCCGCGGTGGGTGCCTGGCCCGCTGTGCCGGCCTGGCTCGCCTGGCCGGCCGGGCTGGCCACCTCGCGCGGTTCGGCGACGCTCTCGGCCACGAAGGTCCGGACCACCGCGAGCAGCGCCACCACGATGGGCACGTTCACGAAGAACACCCACCGCCAGCTCAGCGCGTCGACGAGCACGCCGCCGGCCACCACGCCGAGGGTACCGCCGAGGCCGGCGAGGCCGCCCCAGATCCCGAGCGCGATGTTGCGCTCCCGGCCACGCGGGAAGGTGACGGTGAGGATCGACAGCGCGGCCGGGGACATCAGCGCCCCACCCAGCCCCTGCGCGGCGCGGGTGGTGATCAGCACGCCGGACGTGGTCGCCAGGCCGGCGACCAACGACGCCGCGCCGAACAGGACCAGGCCGGCGACGAACATCCGGCGGCGACCGAGCAGGTCGGCCGCACGCCCGCCGAGCAGCAGGAACCCGCCGAACAGCAGGGTGTACGCGTTGATCACCCATTGCAGACCGGACGCGGAGAAGCCCAGGTCCGCCTGGATGTGTGGCAGCGCCACGTTGACGATCGTCACGTCGAGCACCACGGCGAACTGGGCGAGAGCCAGCACGACCAGCGTGGCCCAGGGGCTGCGTCGCATCGCTTCCTCGGCTTCCTCGGGCGGAGTAACGCCGTCCGCTTACGGCGGACGCATACGGCGTATGTCTACGTTGTAGACCTGGCGTCAGGCTAGATCTACGCCGTACACTTGTCAACGTGGCGGCAGCGAAGACCGGAGACGTGGCGGGGGCACCCCGGTCCGCGCGGACGGCTGCGCGAGACCGGGAGCCGCTGACGAGAGACCTGGTCGTCGCCCAGGCGATCGCCCTCGCGGACGTCGAGGGGCTCGACGCGGTGACCATCCGCCGGCTCGCGCAGGAGCACCACGTCACGCCGATGGCGCTCTACCGGCACTTCCGCGACAAGGACGAACTGCTCGACGGCATCGCCGAGCGGATGCTCGCCGACGTCGCGCTGCCGGCACCGTCGGACGCCCCCTGGGACGAACAGCTGCGCGGCCTGCTGGGAGCCCTCACCGAGGCGGTACGCGCGCATCCGGCCGTCGCCAGTCTGGTCCGGCCGAGAATCATGTCGTCGCCGCCGGGACTTGAGCTCGCCGAACGTGGACTGGCGCTGCTACGTTCGGCCGGCTTCTCCGTCGAGCAGGCGGCCGAGCTCGGGACGATGGCCGTCACCTCGGCGATCACACTGGTCACCGCCGAGCCCGGCGCCCCCCGTATCTGGGACCCCGAGGCCCGCGACGACGAGATCAGAGCGAAGCGAGCCCGCCTCGCCGCGCTCTCACCCCGGCGCTACCCGAACGTCGTCGCCGCGGCCGACGCCCTCACCAACTGCGCGAGCCCGCCCGACTACTACCGCCTGGGCCTCGACATCGTCGTCGCCGGCATCCGCGAGGCGCGCTCCCTCCGCTGACGCGGCACCGGACCGGCCCGATCATCGCCAGCCCCTCGCCACCCCTTCGCCGGCGCGGAGGAACCACATTCGCCTGCCGCCGCGCGCGGGCGCCTCGCCGACGCCGAGGGCGGTCGCGCCGCCGGCATGGGGCCACGTTCGGACGATGCCTATGACGCGAGCCACAGGTTGCGGGTCGCTAGGGCATGGGTACCTCAGGGGCGGGTAGACGGTTCTTCCCTGGATTTTGTTGACGGTTCTTGTTCTCGTAGCTTTCGGAGCCAACGTGATCGCGTCACGGCCGTACCGGGTGCTGCTCGTTGAGGATGACGAGGCGGATGCGCTTCTGATCGAGGAGGCGCTGGAGGAGCGCGGGATGGTGCGGGAGGTTCGTCGAGCCTGTGACGGCGCCGACGCTCTTGACCAGCTGAATCAGTCCAACAACAACGATCATCCCGATCTGATCGTGCTTGATCTGAACATGCCGCGGATGAACGGGCGGGAGTTCCTAGCGCAAATGAAGGCCGACCCGCGGCTGCAGGCGATCCCCGTCGTGGTGCTCACCACCTCGGCCTCCCCCGGCGATGTCACAAGCGCATACCAGAACCACGCCAACGCCTACGTGAAGAAGCCGGTGGACCTCGACGAGTTCAGCGCGGCGGTCCAGCGGATCGACACGTTCTTTCTCGACACGGCCCAGCCGTACCGGACCTGATCCGCGGAGTCAGCCGGGCTGCCGGGGCATGGTGAAGCGGCGCCGGTGTGCTTCAACCCGGGCCGGACCGAATGTCGTCGACGGGTGTGGACCGTCAGGCGGCGCCGAACAACAGCGGGGCGAGCCGTTCCAGTTGGTCGACCGCCGCGGCGAGGTCGCCGGCGAACGGGCTTATGAGCACGTGGTCCGCGCCGGCCTCGAGATGGGCGGTCAGCCGGGTGGCGACAGCGGCCTCGTCGCCCCAGGCGAGAACGTCGTCGATCAGCCGGTCGCTGCGGCGTCCGGCCACATCCGACTCGCTGTAGCCGAGCCTCCGGTAGTTCCTGGTGTAAGGGGACTCGGGAGCGCCGGCACCGAGGTCCAGGATTGCCCGCAGTCGCGCCCGGGCCGTCTCACCGTCGGTTTCGAGCAGGACCCCTTGGTGCGGGATGACCAGCAGGTCCGGCCCCACCGCCGCGCGAGCGGCCGCCGTGTGCGCCACGGGTTGCAGGAACGGATGAACACCGTCCGCGCGCTCGCGGGCCAGCTGGTGTGCGCGCGGGCCGAGCGCGGCGAGCACGCGGGGATATACCGGGGCCGGAAGTTGGGTCAGGCGCCGCGCGGTCTCGTCCATCGAGTCGAGATAGGCCCGCAGGTGGGTGAGCGGCCGTTCCCCGGACTGACCGCCCAGGCCAAGCGTGAATCGGCCGGGATAAGCCTCGGCCAGGGTCGCGGCACCGGTGTGCATCGCGGTGGCCGCTCGGACGCTGATGTTCGCGATGCCGGTGCCGACGACGATGCGTTCGGTCGCCGCGAGCATCAGCCCGTGTTGCGCGAAAGCCTCCCGCCCGCTGACGGGCGCGACCGGCGGCGTCTCCCCGCTCCACAGGGAGCCGTATCCCAGGCGCTCGATCCGAGCGAACTGCGTGCGCTGCACCGCCGCCGAAGTGCCAAGCAGGGTGAACGGGGCAACCCACACCCCGAACCTGCCCAGCCGCCGCCGGGTCTCTGACACCACCACCGCTGCTCCCTTCCCCGCCAGCTAATCGGAGGCCGCCTCCTCCTGGCGGGAAGCTTAGAGGAGGCCACCTCCGTTTGGGTGGGCGGGGTGGAAGGTAGCCTCGGCCTGTCTGCCAGGGCGGACCGGAGGACCGGGGAGGTAGATGCGTTGAGCGGCGCTACCGGAGCGCGGCCCAGGCGTGCCGATGCCCAGGCCAACTACGAACGGCTGCTGGCGCGGGCGCGCCTCGCGTTCGCCGAACACGGCACCGGGGCGTCCCTGGAGGAGATCGCCCGGCAGGCCGGCGTCGGGATCGGCACGTTCTACCGGCACTTCCCCTCGCGGGAGGCCCTCCTGGAGGCCGTGCTCCACGACCAGTTCGACCGCCTCACGGCACGGGCCGGTGAGCTGTCGGCCGCGGCGGAGCCCGGTGCCGCGCTCACCGCCTGGCTGCTGGAGTTCGTCGAGTTCACGGGCGCCTATCGGGGGCTCACCACCGCGCTCATGCAGACCCTGCGGGACACGTCGACCGAGCTCCACGCGGCCTGCGAGGCCATGCGGGAAAACGGCGCGACCCTCCTCGCCCGTGCGCAGCAGGCCGGAAGGGTCCGGCCCGATCTCGACGCCCTCGAGCTTTTCACCCTCGTCAGCGGCCTCGCCTGGGCACATGAACAAACGTCGGCGGCCGTCCCCGGCCGGATCACGATCGGCCGACTGCTGGCACTCGCGCTCGAGGGTCTCGTCCCGAGCACCGACGCCGTTCGCTGACGCGCGCCCGAACCCACCCCTCCACTCGACACGTGCGGCGCGTCGTTCGCCCGTCCAACACAGGCGGCCGACAGCGGGTCGCGTGCGGTCGAGGTGAATGAAAGGCGTTCAGGTGGATATGAGTCGTCCAGCGATCAGCGAGCGGCGGAGGGATGGAAGGCTATGCGTTGGGCGAGATTGCCGGGCTGGGGTTGGGCGAGGATGCCGGGCCGGCGCCAGGTACTCGACGACGCGGTGGTGGCGGCCAAGGCCGTCCGGTCTCCGCTGGTGGGGTTCCGGCAGTTCATCACCCGGGGCAACGTCGTCGACCTCGCCGTCGCCGTCGTCGTCGGCACCGCCTTCACGGCGCTGGTCCAGTCCCTGGTCAAGAACATCTTCACGCCGCTGATCGCCGCGATCTTCGGAAAGCCGGACTTCTCCAACCTGACCTTCCGCGTGCATCGGAGCGTCTTCCACTACGGCACGTTCATCAACGACCTGATCACCTTTCTGAGCGTCGCGGCGGTGATCTACTTCGTCGTCGTCTTCCCGTTGGCCAAGATCAATGAACTGCGCCGGCGGGGCGAGCTCGACGAGCCGGAGGCTCCCTCCATCAGCGACGAGGCACGCCTCCTGACCGAGATCCGCGATCTGCTGGCCGCGAATACCAACGGGGATCAGCTGCCCGTCCAGACCTCGGCCGACCGCGGGACCGCCAGCGCCGTCGCGCCGCC
The DNA here is from genome assembly GCF_001854645.1 of Pseudofrankia sp. EUN1h. NCBI lineage: Bacteria > Bacillati > Actinomycetota > Actinomycetes > Frankiales > Frankiaceae > Pseudofrankia > Pseudofrankia sp. EUN1h. The sequence goes on from NZ_MBLN01000081.1 coordinate 20,952, forward strand.
CTCGAGCGACCGGGCGCCGTCGAGCGACTGAGCCTCAGCGACCAGCGACTGAGCCTCAGCAACCTGAGCCTCGTCGAGGTAGCCAAGCGACGGAGTGGCCGACTCCAGCCGCTCGCTCCGTCGCCGTCATGGCGGGATGTCACCGTCATTGCAGGATGCTGACGCCGCGGGCGATGATCAGGACGGAGGTCAGGAGCGCGGAGATCGACTCGACGGCCATGAGGATCTTGGCCCGGCTCGACAGCGGCATGGTGTCGGTGGGGCTGAACGCGGTCGAGTTGGTGGTCGAGACATACAGGTAGTCGATGAAGCTCGGCACCCAGCCGGAGGCCCGACTGGAACCGCGCGCCACCTCGCCGACGGTGTCATGGTCCTCGTCCTGGGAGAAGCGGAAGTCCGCCGGCGGCAGCGCCGACCGGTCGGTCTGGGTCCGCGCCACCGGACCGCCCCGGTCGAGCTCCCAGAACGCGAGCCCGAAGACGATGATGTTGGTCAGCCAGATCTGCAGGGCGCCGAGCAGCAGCGGACGGCCGTCGCGGACGTCCGCGTCGACGAGGTCCCGGATGAGCATCCCGAGCGAGGTGAGGTTGGTCAGCGCGATCACGCCGACCAGGCCCAGCGAGACCACTCGTGACCAGCGGGTCTGCCTGGTCATCCGGCGCGGGTTGACGGCGACGAGGCTGGCCAGCAGGACCGCCTCCAGCACCGGGATGATCAGCCGCTGCCCGAGGACGAGCTGGCCCGGGAGCAGCGCGTAGATGGCGATCGCGACGGCGGTCGCCACCGCGGCCGGCAGGCGCGCCTCCCCGCGTCGGCTCGACTCGTTTCTTGTGGCTGCCATGGCTCCCTTTCCCGCCTTTCCCGCGCTGTCTTTCCACCGGTGAACCGCTGGGTTCGCCTGCCAGCCCGGAGTCACTGGCCAGCCCGGGACCCGCCAGCCCGGGAATTGGCCAACCCGGAAGCCAGCCGACCCAGGAACGTGCCAATCCGAGATCCCGGCCAACGATGCCATCCGGTGTGCGCCCATTGGTGCCTGGCCCCGACCAGGCGCGTTATCGCGGCGGTGCCGGGGTAGATGCCGCGGCATGGTGTCGATCAGGCGGAAGCGCCGCCAGCCTACGGAGCTCGCGGTGGGCACGGGGCCGGACGAGGCCGTCCGGGAGGCCGAGCCCGACCGGCTGCGCGACCTGCGGCCGCGGTCGTGGTGGGCGGTGCTGCGCAGGACGATCGCCGAGTTCAATGACGACGCGTTGTCCGACCGGGCGGCGGCCCTGACGTACTACTCCATCCAGGCGATCTTCCCCGCCCTGCTGGTGCTGGTCTCGCTGCTGGGCGTGATCGGCAGGTCCGCGACGGCGACGATCCTGGAGAACCTCCAGGACCTGACGCCGGGTTCCGCGCGGGACGTGGTGAGCAACGCGGTGAACGGCATCCGCGACAGCGGCGGCACGGGCAGTGTGCTGGCGATCGTGGGCCTGGCCGGGGCCCTCTGGTCGGCGTCCGGGTACGTGGCCGCGTTCATCCGCGCGGCCAACGCCGTGTACGACATGCCGGAGGGCCGGCCGGTCTGGAAGATCGCGCCGCTGCGGATCGCGGTGACCGTCGCGCTGATGGTGCTGCTCGCGCTGAGCGCCGTGATCGTGGTGTTCAGCGGCGGCGTCGCCCGTCAGGCCGGGACGGCGCTGGGCATCGGCCAAACCACGGTCGAGGTCTGGTCGTACGCGAAGTGGCCCGTTCTCGTCGTCCTCGTCATCCTGATGATCGCGATCCTGTACTGGGCGGCGCCGAACGTTCGGCACCAGGGTTTCCGCTGGCTGACGCCCGGCAGCGTGCTCGCGCTGGTGATCTGGATGGTTGCCTCCGGCGCCTTCGCGTTCTACGTGGCCAACTTCGGCTCGTACAACAAGACCTACGGCACCCTCGCCGGGATCATCATCTTCCTGGTCTGGCTGTGGCTGACCAATCTCGCGATCCTGCTCGGGCTCGAGTTCGACGCGGAACTGGCCCGCGAGCGGGCGATGGCCGGCGGTCTCCCGGCCGACACCGAGCCGTACGCCCCGCCCCGCGACACCCGCGGCTTCCCCCGCCGACCGCTGCGCCGGACGAAGCAACAGGAGGCCAGCGGCACCTGACGCCCGCGCCCGCGGCCCGATCGCGATTCGTGCCTTCCGCGGTCGCGAACCGGTCGGCGAATTTCGGTGACGACCGCCGGAGGCAGAAACCACGATCGGCATAGGTGGCGAGTCCCGCCGGGCGGAATGCGCGTCGCGGCGGCGCTCCTTCTACCGGGCATGACCACCACGTCGTTCGACCCACACGCGCTGCTCGCGGAAAGCCGGCTCGGCGTCCTCGCGACGATCAAGTCGGATGGCCGTCCGCAGCTTTCCCCGGTCCTGCCGTTCTACGACCAGGGGTCCGGCGTCATCCACGTGTCGATGACCGAGGGCCGTGCCAAGACGGCGAACCTGCGTCGGGATCCGCGCGCCACATTGGAAGTCACCAGTCCCGACGGCCGGGCGTGGGCGACCGCCGAAGGCACCGCAACGCTCATCGGGCCGGGAACCGACCCGGGCGGTCCCGAGGTCCAGGCCCTGGTCGACTACTACCGCCTCGCCGCCGGCGAGCACCCGGACTGGGACGAATACCGCTCGGTGATGGTGGCCGACCGCAGGGTGCTCATGACGATGACCGTCGACCACGTGTACGGCACCAGCCTCGGCTGACGGCGCCAGGGTTCCAAAGCCCGGACCCATGAGGCCCATCCCCTCGCGGGGGTGGGCCTCATCGCGCACGCCTGTTGACAGGTGTGGCGTGAGTCTCATAACGTAATGAACGAAAGATCTTTCGTTATAGCGAAAATCTGGCTGACGCTATCCGCCTCCCGATCTGGACCGCGGGCGAAGGAGTGTGCGAATGATCGACCTCGGGTTGACCGGAAGACGCGCCATCGTGTCGGGGGCCGGCTACATCCCGGAGCGCGCCGGGCACGGGCGTTTCACCGCGCTGAGGCTCGCCGAGGCCGGGGCGACGGTCGCGTGCGTCGACATCGACGAGGGCCGGGCGAACGGAATCGTCAAGGAGATCGCGGCGGCAGGTGGAAAGGCCTTTCCGGTCGTCGCCGACATGACGGTGCCCGCCGAGGTCGAGCGCGCGGTCGGCGAGGCGGTACGCGGGCTCGGCGGCGGAGTGGACGTCTGCGTCGACATCATCGGCCGGGCCACCTGGAACGGCGCGGAGCGGTTCACGCCGCAGGTCTGGGACGCCACCATCCGGGAGAACCTGTCGCAGGTGTTCTACCTGTTCCAGACCGTCGGCCGACAGATGATCGAACAGGGAACGGGCGGCTCGATCGTCGCGCTCGCGTCGGTCGACGGCATCACCGCCGCCGGCTACCACGCACCCTACGGCGCGGCCAAGGCCGGGGTGATCTCGCTGGCGAAGACCTTCGCCGACGAGTTGGGCCGATACGGCATCCGGGTCAATGCAGTCGCCCCCGGCAACGTGGGCAGCGGCAACGAGGACCAGCCGCCAGGCGAGTACGCGGTGAACGGGATCAACCCACTCGCCGCGCCCCGAGCGCACGACATCGCAAACGCGGTGCTGTTCCTGTCCTCCACCCTGGCCGAGCGCATCACCGGGCAGACGCTGGTCGTCGACGGAGGCGCCAGCATCCACTCGTTGTGGGGACTCAATCCCGACCAGTCCAGGCAGTTCTCCGAAGGGGACTACCTGGACGCCACCGGACAGTCCTCATGACCGGCGAGCCTCGGCTGGCGGCCCTGACCGATCTGACGGGCCGGTCCGCGATCGTGACCGGCGCCGGCAGCGGCATCGGGCGCGGGGTCGCGCGGGTGTTCGCGACGGCGGGCGCCGCCGTGGTGTGCGCGGACATCTCCGCCTCGGCGGCGGAGGACACGGCCGGGTTGATCCGGGACGCCGGCGGCGTCGCGAAGGCGGCGACCGTGGACGTCAGCCACCGCGAGGACGTCGCCGAGCTCGTCTCCGCCGCGGTGTCCGAGTACGGCCGCCTTGACGTGATCTGCAACAACGCCGGGATCATCATCGACGTCCCGGTGCTCGATCTCGACGAGGCCGAGTTCGACCACGTGCTGGCGGTCAACCTGAAGGGCGTGCTGTTCGGCTGCCAGGAGGCGGGCCGGGCGATGGCCTTGGCCGGCGGCGGCAGCATCATCAACATGGCCTCCGGCGCCGTCGACGCGGCCGCGCCGGGTCTGGCGGCCTATGGCATCTCCAAGGCCGGCATCGTGCAGCTCACCAAGACGCTGGCCGTCGAGCTCGGCCGCGACGGGGTGCGGGTGAACGCGATCGCGCCCGGCCTGATCGAGACGAGCATGACGCGGCGCCACTACACCCGCCCCGACGGCTCCGTCGACGAGGACAGACGCGCCGCGGTCCTCAAGCCGATGCGGGACATCTCGCCCCTGGGCCTGATCGGGACGCCGGAGGACATCGGGTGGGCGGCGCTGTATCTCGCGTCGGACGCCGCGCGGTTCGTCACCGGCCAGATCATGCGGCCCAACGGGGGCACCTCCATGCCCTGGTGACGGGCGAAACGGATTCGAAAGGAGCCCAGGTGAAGCTCGACCTGCTCTACGAGTTCCAGCCGAAGATCGGCCCGTACCCGGAGCCGTTCCCCTTAGGCCAGAAGCGCGCCGAGCAACAGACGTACCGCGAGGCGATCGAGGAGATCACCTTCGCCGACAGGCTCGGCTTCCAGACCGCGTGGGTGGTGGAGCACCACTTCCGGCAGGGACGGTCGGCGTCCCCGTGCAACGAGACGATCCTCGGCGCGCTGTCCCAGGTCACCGAGAACATCCGGCTGGGTTTCGGGGTCGTGCTGCTGCCATCGGGGTTCCAGCATCCGGTGCGGGTGGCCGAGAAGGTCGCCACCGTCGACGTGCTCAGCGGCGGCCGGGTGGAATGGGGTTCCGGCCGCTCGACGCCCAACGAGCAGCTCGCCTTCGGCGTCCCGGCCGACGACCGTTCCCGCCAGATGTGGCGGGAGGCGTTCGAGTTCGTCATCGCCGCCTGGACGAACGAGCGGCTGGCGTGGAAGTCGCCGTCCATCGACTTCCCGGAGCGCTTCATCACGCCTCGCCCATATCAGGACCCGCACCCGCCCGCCTGGCTCGCCGCGGCCAGCGAGCAGTCCGCCTACAACGCTGGAAAGCTCGGCCTCGGGCTGCTCTCGTTCGCGCTCATGCAGCCGGTCGAGAAGATGGCCGAGCACATCGCCACCTACCACCGGGGCCAGGCCGACGGCGACACGCCGCTGCCGAAGTTCAGGAACGACCGGGTGGGCGCCTACACCCTCGTCCACTGCACCGACGACCTGGACGACGCCGAGCGTTACGGCCTCTGGGACTCCGTGCGGTGGTGGTACCAGAACCTCGCCGAGTTCACCCTCGAATGGGAGCTCGCGCACCTGCCCGAGCCGGAGAAGGCCAAGGTCTTTCCGCTGCTCGAGCCCACCATCCGGGGCGACGTCGACATCAGGAAGTACACCGAGCAGGACATGATCATCGTGGGGACTCCCGAGGAATGCCTCGAGAAGATCCTCCGGTACGAGGAGGCGGGCGTCGACCAGCTGCTGTGCTACACGCAGTTCGGCACGCTGCCGCACGAGAAGGTGATGCGCGGCCTGGAGCTTCTCGGCACGAAGGTCATCCCGGAGCTGGAGAGGCGCGGGCACCGCGTCGACTACGAGGCCCTCTTCAAGGGTGCCTGACACGCTCTTGGAGGAAGCCTGACCCGAACCTCAGTGGACCTTCAGAGGGGAAGCCGCCCGCGCGTCTGCTTCGTGACGACGGTGGCGCAGGCCCGGACGCGCTCCCCGATGTCGAGGACCTCCCGCCCGGCCAGGCCGGGCGAGAAGCCTGACGCGGTGATCGCGACGAGCACCCGGCCGTCGGCGTCGAACACCGGCGCCGACGCCATGCCCAGGTCGTAGCTCCGGGTGGCCTCGACGGTCGGGAGGTCGTAGTCGTCCCGCAGAGAGGCCGACTCCTGCGCTCGGTCGCGGCCACCCCCCAGCGCCAGCCCCAGCGCGTATCCCCGCTCGCGCACGGCGGCCAGCGCGAGCCTGACCCGGTCCGGTTCGGGCGCGACCCGGGCACGCCCCAGCCAGGCCTCCACCTCGAGAGGATGCGCCCACGCCATGAACACCAGGCCGAGCGGCGGGACGAGCGGCACCCGCTCACCCTCCCTGAAGCCGGGGCCGTACCGGGAGCCCGGACCGCCCACGGCGACGAACACGATCTCCGCCGGCGTCGCGGCCGTCACGACCACGTCGGCGTTGAGCTCCGCGGCGAGCTTGGGGATCTGGTCGGCCGCGGCCCGGATCGCCGGGTGCTGCTCCAACGCCGCCATGCCCGCACTCACCAGGGCCGGGCCGAGCCCGTAGGTCTTCCGAGTCGGATGCCGGCTCAGGTAGCCGGTCTGCTCGAGAACGGCGAGGACCGCGTGGGCGGAGCCGAGGCTGCTGCCCGTGCGCCGGGCGAGGTCGGAGATCGTGAACTGCTCACCCCGGTGCGTCACGAGCAGATCGATGATCTTCAACGCCTTCTCGACGGCGGGTGCCGGTCTCGCCATCGCATCCTCCCCGGACCCCCGAAGCGCGGGCCGCGTCGCCGGACACGTTATCCCAACGACGATGCACGTTTCACGTGAGCGAAAGATGTTTCGCGATGGGCCTCACCTTTCCGACGGCCACACAGATAACGCAGAAGGCGTAGGAACACAGAAGGCGTAGGAAGGCTGACCTCCATGACGGCCACCGATTCCAACCACGGCCCCACAGCGGCAGAACGCACCGCCTCCGCCGCCGGCTGGCCGCTCCCACCGCTACGCCCGTCGACCATACGGACGCCGGCCGACCTCGCCGCCCGCCGCGCGGCCGTCGGCGCGCTGGCCCTGCCGGCCCCGGCGCCCGACGTCGTCGTCCGGGACGCCCGATACGCCGGCGTGCCATGCGTGGTGTGCACGCCGCCGGAGCCCCGCGACGTCCTCGTGTACCTCCATGGAGGCGGCTACCGGCTGGGCTCGGCGGCCCAGTTCACGCCCTTCGCCGCCCGCCTGGCCCGGGCCGCCCGCGCCCGCGTGGTCGTCGTCGACTACCGGCTCGCGCCGGAACACCCCTATCCGGCGGCGGCGCACGACACGGCGATGGTCTATGAGCAGGTCCTCGCCGAGTCGGGCGTGCCACCGATCGTCGTGGGCGACTCCGCCGGCGGCGGGCTGGCGGCCGCGCTCGTCGTCGCCTGTGCCCGGGCCGAGGTCCCCGTCCCGCGCGGGCTCGTCCTCCTGTCCGCCTGGCTGGACCTGCGGTGCTCCGCGGCCAGCTACCACTCACGGTCGGCGACCGACCGGCTGTTCTCCCTCGCGTCCGCCAGGCAGGCCGCCGAGCAGTACCTCCAGGGGCATGGCCCGGACGACCCGCTGGCGTCCCCGCTCCTCGCCGACGTCGTCTCGTTCCCGCCGACGTTGCTGTTCGCGAGCACTGACGAGGTCCTGCTCGACGACACGGTCGCGATGACGGCGGCGCTCGCGCGGGCCGGGGTGCCGACGGAGACCGTCGTCCTCCCGGGCGTGCCACACACCTGGCCGAGCGTCGCGCCCGACCTCCCCGAGTCGGCGACCGCGCTGGACATCCTTGGCCGCTTCGTCGACCGGCTGTCCGCGGGGCGGTGACGGGTCTTCGGCGACTCCCGGCCCGGCGGTCAGCTTGCGAGCGGCTTCCCGCACCACCGCAGCGGGTTGGAGCCCGGGGCTTCGTTCTGGACGATCTCGTAGCCGGTACCGGCGGAGTTCACCCGGACGAACGTGAAGCAGCTGTCCTGCTGGTCCAGGCTGCGGCTGAAGTCGACCGGCCCGGCGAGCAGACCGTCCGCGTCGTAGTCCTTGACCGCCCGCAGCCCCTTGACGAACGCCTCCCGGGTGGGACATGGCCCGGCGGCGGCCAGCCCGCGCAGAAACAGGTCGGTGACGATGTAGCTGGAGTAGGCGACGGCGTCGTTGGGCGGCTGGAACTCCGGCGAGTACTGGGCCATCGCGCCCAGATACGTCTTCTGCGCTGGGATGTCGGCCTCGAACGGCGTGATGGCGGCGAAKATCGCGAGCCCGGCGACAGTGCGGCCATACCGTTCGATCGTATCCGGGCCGTATCCACTGACCGCGATGACGGTCTTGATGGCGCTGCTGGCGGAATGAGCCGCGGCGGTGACCCGCTCGATGTCATCCCCGCCCATGGCGATGAGGACGGCGTCGGCGCCGTCGGCGCGGATCTGGGCCGCGAGCTGCTCGGGACTCGAGATGACGGAGCTGAACGAGATCACGCGGGCCGGGATGCCCACCGAGGTAACGCTGCGTTCGAGCAACGAGCCATAGCCCCGGGACGACTCCTCGGTGTCGTTCCTGACGATGATCGCCCTGGTCCCGCCCTGCGCTTTGACATAACGTCCGATGATGTCGGTCGCGTGCTCACTCGTCAGGTCGGACGGAAAGGTGAACATGTTGGGGTAGGCCGGATCGGCCCAGACCCGCTCGCTCGGCAGGCCCGCCGCCGGGATACCCTGCGATCGCAGCAGCTCCGCACCGCCGGAGCCGGCCGTCGTCATCTCCAGGAACCCGAAGACGCCCTGACTGACCAGCTTGGCGGTGGCCACCTTGTTGGCACTCACGCTGGCCTCGTCGTTCTGCCAGTCGTAGCTGACGCGTCGGCCGTTCACGCCACCCTCGGCGTTCGCCAGTTTTAATCGGGCATCGACGCCACTGCGCGCGGCCCGCAGGACGTCACCGATGAGCCCGGAATCCGGGTAGATGAGCCCCAGACGCACCTCCCCGGCCGAAACTCCGGGTGTGTCGCATGTTTCTGCTTGGCGCGCCGCGTCGGACGAGCCCGAGCAGCCCGCGGCCACACAGATGGTGGCCATCGCCGCGGCCGTGACTCGGCCCCATCGTCGGGCCGTGGGCCGGCGAAGCTGGGATAAGGACAATAACAGTCGCCGATGCATGTGAACTCCAGGTCGGCGARCAGACCAACAGCTGTTGGTCTGCTCGCCGACCTCCTGGTAGGCGAAGGACCTGTTCCGGTCCTAGGGTCAACGCCGTCCGGCGTCAGGTGCCGGGCAGAAGAAGTTGGTTCGTCGCGAGTTCTTGGTATATGGGGTCGGAGTAAAGCAGATCGGCGTGGGTGCCAACGGCACGCACCTGTCCCGCCTCCAGAACGACGATCTGGCGGGCGTTGACCACGGTCGACAGCCGATGGGCGACGACCAGCACCGTCGTCGTCTCGGCCGCGGCCGCGAGCGCGTCGCGCAGCGCGGCCTCGTTGACCGCGTCCAGCGCCGACGTCGCCTCGTCGAGCAGCAGCAGACGCGGCCTGCGCAGCAGGGCTCGCCCGATCGCGACTCGCTGCCGCTGACCGCCGGACAGGGTGCCGCCGCGATGGCCGATCCAGCCGTCCAGGCCGCCCGGCAGGGTCTGGACGACGTCGCCGAGCCGCGCGAGGCCGACCACGTTCCACAGGTGTTCCTCGTCGACGCCGGAAAGCCCGAGCGTCAGGTTCTCCCGCAGGGTGCCGGCGAGGACCGGGGCTTCCTGCTCCACGTAGCCGATCGACCGGCGCAGGTCGGTCAGCGGCCAGTCACGGACGTCCCGGCCGTCGACGAGAACCCGGCCGGCCGTCACGTCGTAGAACCGCTCCAACAGGGCGAACAGACTGGACTTGCCGGCTCCGGACGGCCCGACGACGGCGGTCATGCCGCCGGCGGGGACGGTGAACGTCACGCCCTGGTGGACGAACGGCAGACCGGTCCGGTAGCTGAACACGACCTGCTGGAACGCCACGGTGGCGCAGGCAGCCACCTGGCTGGGGGCAGGATCCTCCGGGCCAGGACGCGCGAACTCGTGCGTGCCGTTCGCACCAGGCCCGTCGTTCCCCTCGGTGCTCGCTCCGACGCCGTTCGCCGACAGGGAGACGGCATGAGCGGGCACCGTGACGAGGGTGCCGGGCGGTCGCGCACGGACGGCGGGCACGGGGACGGGTTCGACGGAGAGCCTGAGCACGGCCTCGATGCGCTCGGCGGCGCCACCACCGACCTTGACCTGGCCCCAGGCGCTGACCAGGGCCGTCACGGGCTGCGTCAGGAAGAACATGTACAGCAGGTAGGCGATCAGGTCGGCGAGCGACAGTCGTCCCGACGCCACCCGGGCACCGCCGACACCGAGCACGGCGAGGAACGACGTCTGCATCAGCAGGCTCGCGGACGCCCCGCTGCCCGCCTGCCAGGCCGCCACCCGCAGGCCGCGACGCCAGGCGGTGTCCGCCGCGCCGGTCAGCAGGCCGATCTCCCTGGCCTCCGCGCCGGCCGCCTTCACCGTTCGGAAGGCGCCCAGGTCGCGGTCGAGCAGCATCGCCAGGTAGGCGACGGACTCCTGCGTCCTGCCGGTGGCCTGTCCGATCCGGGCCGCGGCCCAGCGCACCGAGACGCTCATCGTCACGACCGCGGTGAGCGTGACCGCCAGCAGCACAGGGTCGATCAGGCCCATGAGGACGAGAGACCCCAGCAGGGCGACCACGGCCGTGACGGAGGCGACCATCGACTGGGTCGTAACCTGCCGCAGCAACGTCGTGTCGGCGACCAGCCGGGACATCAGGTCAGCGGGGTTGACCTCGTCGAGCACCCCCGGTCGCAGCCGCAGGATGCGGGTCACCAGCTGCCGCCGCACGCTTCGGACGACGGACTCGCCGACCGTCTCGACGACGTAGTAGCCCACGGCGCCGACGGCCGTCCCGAGGACGACGGCGCCGCCCAGAACCAGAAGCAGACCGGTGACCGGCTGATGGCGGGCGATGCGGTCCAGGATGCGCTGCGCGATGAGTGGCTGCGCCAGCGACAGCGCCGTACCCGAGAGCGTCAGCACGCCGCCGAGGGCGAGGCGGCTCCGGAAACCGGCGGTGTAACGGAGGACCATGTCCAGGCGACCGCTCGGCCGGTGCCGTGGGGCGGAGTCACCGAGCTCGCCCGCCCTCGTTTCGCTCATCCCGCTCATCCGGGCCGGCCGTGCTTCGCGGCGAGCCCCACCAGGTGGTCCGCCGCCGCGACGGCCCCGCCCGCGGCCCTGAACGAGGCGCCGACCCGTCGGGCGTCGTCGCGGTACCGCGGGTCACCCAGGACGTCGGTGACCGCGGCCCCGATGAGGTCCGCCGTGGCGTGGCCGAAGTGCAGCCGGACGCCCGCTCCCGCGTCGACCACCTGCTGCGCGACGACCGGCTGGTCGTCGCGGATCGGCGCGACGACCAGCGGCAGACCGTGCGCGAGCGCCTCGCACACCGTGTTGTGCCCGCCGTGGCAGACGACGGCGGCCGCGTGGGGCAGCAGCGTCCGGATCGGCAGGTACGGCCTGGGCAGGACGTTGTCGGGCGCCGCCGCGATCGCGCCCGCCGGGTCGGCCACCACGGCCTGCACCCCGCCACCGAGCTGGCCCAGCGCGTCGGCGCAGGCCCGCAGGAAGCGGCCGCCGACGGGACCGTTGACGGTGCCCAGGCTGACGACGACCAGCGGTCTCCTCGGGTCGAGCCAGTCCCACGGGAACGGCACCTCGGGCGTCAGGGCGACGTCCGGCGACACCGCCGCCGCGGTCACCGCCGCCGCGATCGCCGCCGCCCCTGCGGCGGCCCGCCGGCGCAGCGCCGGGCCGACCCAGGCGGTCGGCGGACCCGTCGCGTCGGCCGGGCCGGCGAGCGCCTCGGTGGTGAAGGCGAGCACGAGCAACGGGGAGCGTTCGAGCGTCGCGGGCGTCAGTGGCACGGGCGCCAGCGACACGGCCGCGTCCGGGCACAGCCGCGCGATCAGGTCCGCGAACAGGCCGTCGAGCCAGTCGCGGATCTTGGGCGTGGCGGCGAAGGGATCCCGCAACGAGCCGGATGTGCTGGCGGAGGTGACCCACGGGATGCCCAGCCGCGCCGCGGCGAGCGGGCCGGCCAGGGCCTGCATGTCGGCGACGACGAGGTCGGCGCCGGACCGTTTGGCCGCGTCGGCGACCGCCTCGTGGGTCGATTCGGCGAGCGGGATGAGGAGCTCCTCCCAGAGGAACCTGACCGCGGCGTAGCCGCGCAGGCCGAGACCGCTCCCGGCGTCCACGGGGCCGCCAAGGGCCGGGTGCACCACCGCGTCCGGGCCGGCGAGGCGCCTGACCAGCGACGGCTCGCCACACCAGTCGACGCGGTGACCGAGGGCGTGCAGCCGGTCGGCCACGGCGACAAGCGGGGTGATGTGTCCCGTGAGCGGCGGGACGACGAGCAGGAAAGTGCTCACGCCTGCCCTCCCGGCGTCACCGCGGCGGGGTGGTGGGCGAAGACCCAGTCCAGGAGCAGCGCGCGCACCTGCCGGTGGGCCTCCACGAGCACGGAGTGGTCCTGGTCCTGGATGACCACGGTCTGACAGTTGGGCAGCAGGCTCTCGAGCTGGTATGGGTCGTCGGCCTGGAACCCGTCGCTGCCGATGATGCTCAGAACGGGGACGGTGATCCGACTCAGCTCGGTCAGGTCGAGCATCGGCCCGGTCGGGATCTCGTCGGTCATCGAGGTCTCGGACAGGCGCCGGTAGGCCTGCCGCGACAGCCGGGCGTGGTGGTCGCCGAACTGCAGCGAGATCAGCTGATAGGTCTCTTCGCGCGACAGCTCCCGCCTGGAGTTCTCCAGCACCTCGCCCACCCGCCGCGCCCACTGGTCGGTCGGCGGCTCGGACTCGATCGAGACCAGGCTGGCGACCTTGTCCGGGTGGGCCGCCGCGAACGCGAACGCGACGGTGCCGCCGAAGCTGTTGCCGATCAGGTGCACCGGCGGCCGCACGTCGAGTGCGCCGAGCAGCCCGTCGAGGTCCGCCACGAAGTCGTTCACCTGATAGCCGCTGGCCGGCCGTTCGCTGTTGCCGTGGCCACGCAGGTCGTAGAACAGCATGTCGACGCCGGCGGCGGCCAGCGGCGCGGCCAGCGTCAGGTAGAAGCTGGCGAGGCTGTCGGTGCCGAGGCCATGGATGCAGACGAGGGTCGGCGCCGGGTTCCGCGACGGCCTGCCCGGCGTGTGCAGGTAGTGGATGTCGGTGTCGTTGACGTGGATGGTCGGCATGCTCAGTCGACGGCCGTCGGGACGTCCAGGCAGGACACGACGTAGTCGACCACCTCGCCGACGCGCAGCGCGATGACGTCGCCGAGATCCTTGTCGGCCAGGAACTCGGCCATACTGACCTCGTCGCCATACCGCTCCGCGAGCATCACGCCGAGCGTGACCAGGTCGATGCTCTCCAGCTCGAGCTCGCTGTGGAAAAGCGTGTCCATGGTCACCTGGACGGGCGGCGACCCGTACTTCCGGGTGATCGTGTTGATCATGTCGTTGGCCTCGGCAAGGACCGCACTGGTCCGACCGTCGTCCATGGTCATGCGTCGACTCCCCTCCATTCCACGTGTCTCTGGTCGTTCTTGTCGTCGTTACGGTCGTCGTTCGCCGGCTGGGCGCCGGTCGTCCAGGCCACGACGTATCCGCGGGCGGGCAGCCCTGGCGGGCTGGTGGCCACCTCGACGCAGTTCACCGCGTACCGGGTGCCGTCCACGGTCACCGCGGCGGTTACCGGTTCCCGGTCGTCGGCGGCCCGCGCCGCCGACGTGACCCGCGGCCGGGACCCGTCGACCCCGGCCGCCCGCGCGGCGGCGTCCGTCACGGCCGCCAGGCGGCAACGCCACCACGGGTCGTCGGGATCGACGCCCACCGGCGGCCGCCGGGCTGGGCCGGGGAGCGGGTTCGACCGGTCCGCCATGACCGGCTCGATGGCGAGGCCGACGGCTGCCCGCGGGCCCGGCCCGGCGTGCTCGGCCCGGGTCGGCACGGCCACCGGCACGGCGAGCGCGACCGCGAGATCCTGGACGCTCGCGACGCGGACCTCGAAGGGCGCCAGCGGGTAGCCGGGGGCGCCGGACACGGTCACCGGCGGGCCGGCACCGGTGCCCGTGCCGGCCCGGCAGCCGTTGCCGTCCCACCCGGCGGCCGCGGTGCCGAACGGGTCCGACACCTGGATCTCAGCGGGAAAGATCTCCGGGCGCTGTGGCCCCCAGAGCCGGGCGCGGACGGCGTCCTTGATCGCGATCCGCCGCAGCAGCCACTCCCGGCGCAGGCCGGGCGGCAGCACGTCATACCGCGCGCGTTCGGCCGAACCGACATAGCGGCTGAGCACCATCTCGCGGACGGCCAGGTCGGACCAGCGCTCGGTGGCCATCACCCAGCCGCCAGGGCGGAGGCCGGCGAACGGCCGCCGCTCCGGCCAGCGGAATGCCTCGTCGAGCTCCGCGGGCAGATCGAACCTGCGGTTCACCCAGCCATAGACGTTCGCCCAGACCTCGTTGCCGTCGACGAGCTGCATGTACGCCTCGGCCCACTCGTTGTCGAACTCCCTGACCCAGGCGTGGCAGGAGACCGGCGTACCCGGCGCGGGCTCGGGGCCGAAGAATTCGACGCCTCCGATCCTGACCGGGAACATCAGAAAACGGTCCGACTCCCGCATGCGCACCCAGTAGCCGAGGAGCTGACCGGCCGTGTCCAGGAGCGCACCTGGCGTACGGGAGCCAGTGAGGACGCCGCGGACATGCGAGGGCCCATGCCCGAGCAAGGTGGTCACGCCCTGGAAGGCGGGGCCGTGGAACATCCACCGTTCGCGGTACAGGTCCCGGCCGGTCATCGTCGGCGGCTGCTCGGCGTCGGCGTCAACCGGCCAGCGCGGCGGCCGCGGCGTGGGGAAGGTGTCGGCCAGCCGGACCAGACCGCTCGCGAACCCGGCGAAGGTGACCCGATACCGATCCGGCCCCTCCGGCCGCAGGCTGACGGCCACGTCGGTAGCCGGTTCCGCCGGGAGCCAGTTGTCGAAGCGCAGGTCGTAGGCGCCGACGGCGGTCCGGCCCGACGCCCGCTGCGCGTAGTCGGCCATCAGCCGGACGGTGGTGGTCGCGGCCAGCACCGGACGCCGGTCGGCGAGGTCCGGCCAACCCGGCGGCTGCGGGGTCAGCGCATGGTCGAGCAGGTACGGCATGGTCGCGGTGGACACCCGCATCGTCGCCGTCCAGCCCGCTCCCCCGGGCTCCTCGCGCAGGTCGTCCGGGCCGGTTGGGGCCGGCGCCGTAGCCGGTCCGACGGATACCGGCCCGGCGGATGCTGCTCGGCTCGGCGCGGCGTCGCCGGCCGGATAGGTCAGGACGGCCGCGGCCGTGTCGGCGGTCTCGGCCAGCAGCGCCATGAGCTCCCTGGCCAGCGGGTCCCGGTCCGCCCGGACGGCCAGCGGGTGATCGGCGGGCAGGGACCACCCCGGCAGTTCGGCAGCCAGCCCGCCGCCGGTCTGGGCATCGCCTGGTCGCGGCGGGCCGGCACCGACGAGGCCGAGACGCGGGAGCCTGGCGGGGTCGACGGCGATCGTCGACGCGCCGAGGTCGAGCCGAACCGGATGCTCGCGAGGACCGTCCGGCGCTGGGACCGTCGCGTGGGCCGTGACGTCGGCGCCGGGCTGGCCGCCGGGACCGGCGTGGTCGGTGCCGGGCTCGTCGAGCACGGCGAAGTCGGGGTCGCCGTTCTCCACCCACAGCGCGACCGCGAGCCGGCGAAGCTGGCCAAGCCCGTCGCGGTGGGCCGAGTTCGCGGCGATGGTCAGGTGGGGCGCCTCCTCGAGCACGCCGTCGACGAGCCCGCCCAACCGCCCCGGCCCGACCTGGACGAACACCCGCACACCGGCCGCGTACATCGCCTCGACGGTCTGGCGGAACAGGACCGGCTCGACCAGGTGACGGACGAACAGCTCCCGGACCGCCGCCAGGTCGGCCGGATACGGCGACGCCGTCGTCGCCGACCACAGCTCGACCTGCGCCGGCCGGCGCAGCCGAAGCCGGTCCGTGCGGGCCCGCAGCGCCGGCAGATGGGGCCGCAGCATCGGGGTGTGGAAGCCGGACCGGAACGGCAGGACCTGCACGACCACGTTCTTGCGCCGCAGCCGGCCGGCCAGGTCCGCGATCGCGGCCGGGGGCCCGCAGACGACCGAGCTCTGGGGCGCGTTGTCGTGGGAAAGGACGATGTCCGGGTAGTCGGCGAGGGCCTGTCTGGCCTGGTCGCTCGAACAGGCCAGCGACGCGTAGTCGACCTCGGGGACGTCGCCCTCGTAGGGATCGGCGGCGAAGATGTCGGCGTCGACCGCGTCGTCGTCGAACATCCCGGCGGCGAACATCGCGCTCCACTCGCCGATGCTGTGCCCGGCCAGCGCGTCCGGCGCGATCCGCATCCGCCGCAGCACCCGGTCCAGCAGCCGGCTCACCAGCAGGACACCGGTGCCGTGCCGGCCCAGGTCGGCGCTGGACAGCTCCGCCGGGAGGGCGAACCMGAAGCGGCGGGCGACGTCGTCGAGCTGTGGGGCGAACTCCGCCTCCAGCCCGGGGAACACGAACGCGGTCCGGCCGGCGTCCGGGCCGGCCAGCAGTGGTTCGGCGCTGGCCCACACCTCGCTCCGGCCGCGCCAGGCCTTCCACGCCCCCTGGCGAATCCCGCCGACCGCGTAGCGCGCGGACGCCAGCCGCCGCGCGGTCGGGTTCACCAGGCCGAGCCGCGCCCCTGTCCCGGTGTACGCGGGCGTGGTCTCGGCCTGGGCCCGCAGCACCACGTCCTCGACCTCGAGCAGGACGCCCAGCTCGTCCGGGGTCGCCGCCGCCAGCCGCAGCACCAGCTCGGGTTCGACGACCGTGGCCACCGCCGAGCCGGCGCCCGGGGCGGCCGCCGGAGCCACGACCGCCGGGCCCGCGGCGGCCGCGGCGGCCGCGGCGGCCGGAGCCTCCTCCAGCAGCACGTGCGCGTTGGTGCCGCCGAAGCCGAACGCGTTGACACCGGCCCGGCGAGGACCGACGGACTCCCACGGCACGGCGGCCGGCAGCGGACGGAACCGGGTCGTGGCGACCGCGGGATGCGGATCGTCGCAGTTCACCGCCGGCAGCAGGACCCGGTGGTGCAGCGCCAGGGCCGCCTTCACCAGGCTGGCGATGCCGGCGGCCGCCATGGCGTGCCCGATCATCGCCTTCACCGAGCCGAGCGCGCCGAGCCCGCCCGGTCCCGCCCGGTCGCCGCCGCCGGGCCCGAACACGCGAGCCAGGGTCGTCAGCTCGGCCTGGTCGCCGGCCGGCGTGGCGGTGCCGTGCGCCTCGATCATGCCGACCGCGCCGGGCTCGCGCGGGTCGAGACCGGCCGCGCGCCAGGCCCGCTCGACGGCCACCTGCTGCCCCGCCGGGTCAGGACTGACCAGCCCGCCGCCCCGGCCGTCGCTGGACACACCGGTTCCACGGACCACCGCGTAGACCCGGTCCCCGTCGCGTTCCGCGTCGGCGAGCCGCTTGAGGACGACGACGCCCGTTCCCTCGCCGATCAGGGTGCCGTCCGCGCCGCGGTCGAACGGCCGGATCCGCTGCGCCTTCGACAGAGCCCGCAGCTGCGTGAACACACTCCACAGGGTGATGTCGTGGCAGTGGTGGACCCCGCCGGCCAGCACCGTGTCGCAGCGGCCCGAGGCCAGCTCGGCCACGGCGCAGTCCACGGCGACCAGTGACGACGCGCAGGCGGCGTCCACGGTGAACGCCGGCCCGCCCAGGTCGAGGCGGTTCGCGATCCGGGCCGCGGCCAGGTTCGGCACGATGCCCATCGCCGCGTCCGGCGCCTCCGGCCCGAGCTGCTCGGTGAACGCGGCCCGGACCTGGTCGAGGTCGTCGGGGCCGAGCGTCGGCAGCAACGTCCCGAGGGTGTGGACCAGCTGGTGGGCCGTGCGCAGCCGCTGGTCGAGGCGGGCCATGCCCGGGCCGATGTAGCCGCCCCGGCCGAGGATGACTCCGACCCGGCCGGGATCTCCCAACCGGGACGGGCCGCCGGCGTCGTCGATCGCGGCGGCCGCGACGCGCAACGCGAGGAGCTGGTCGGGCTCGATGCTGCGCACGTCGCTCGGCGGGATACCGAAGCGGAGCGGGTCGGCGTAGGCGAACTCGTCCACGAACCCGCCGCGCCGGCAGTAGATCCGGTCGGCGCGGGCCGGCCCCGACGCGGCGCGCGGGTCGTAGAACGCCGGGTCCCAGCGACCGGGCGGCACCTCGGCGATGGCGTCGTTGCCGTCCACGAGGTTCCGCCAGTACGTCTCCAGGTCGGGCGCGCCCGGCAGGAGCACCGCCATGCCGACGATGGCGACCGGCGGCGACCGCCAGTCCGAGGAGGAGGAATCCGCGGAGGAAGTGGTCATCGTCTACCAGCCGGACGCGGTGTAGACGACACCGCGAAGGTCTCGCGGGCCCCAGGCCAGCTCGCGCAGCAGGCACCGGTGCCCTTCCTCCGGGTCGATCAGGTCGACCCCGCGGCGGGCGAAGTCCCGCTCCAGGTCGGCGCTGACCATGCCGGGATGACTCTCGTCCGGCGCCCAGGGACCCCAGTGGACGGTGAGCGCCCGCGCCCCGGTCCGCCCCGCCCAGGCAGCGCCGAGGGATTCCAGCGCGTCGTTCGCCGCGGCGTAGTCGCTCTGGCCCCGGCTGCCCAGGACGCCGGCGATGCTGCCGAAGAACGCCAGGGTGCGTGGCGGGACCGGTAACTCGTCGAACGCCGCCAGCAGCGCCAGCGCCCCGGCCACCTTCGTGTCGAACACCCGGCGGAACGACTCCGGCTCCTTGTCCGCGACCAGCCGGTCCTCGATCACTCCGGCGGAGTACACGACGGCGTCGATCCGACCGTGGTGGGCGAACAGCTCCTTGACGAACCGGTGGACCGCCTCGGTGTCCAGGACGTCGAGCTGGTGGTAGCGGGCGTCAGCGCCACGGGCCGCGACGGTGGCGAGCGTCGCCCGGATCTCCCGCTGCGCCAGGACCCGCGCGACCTCGCGGCTCGCCTCTCGCGGCGACCGGTGCCCGAGCTCCCGGACGGCGTCGAGCAGGGCGGTCCGGTCGAGCGCGGCCGCGAGCCGCGGGTCCTCGTCGCCCGCCGGCTCGGGGGTGCGCCCGGCCAGTTCCAGATGACAACCGGCGGCACCCGCGAGCAGGGCGGTGAACCCCGCCGTGATCCCACGGGCCCCCCCGACCAGGACGACGACGGCGTCACGGTCCAGGCCGAGCGCCGTGGCCTCGGCGGTGCCGTCGTCGGCCGGCCCCGCCCCGGCCGTCGCGAGCGGCCCGGCGGCCACCGCCGTCAGCTCCTCGGTCAGGCGCGCGCCGTCGCGGTGGACGACGACCACCGGGCCGCCGGGAGGCTCGCCCAGCTCGGCGGTGACGATGGCGGCGAGAGCGGGGCCCGCGGCCGCGTCGGTCTCGACCAGCCTGACCGTGGTTGTCGGGTACTCGCGGCCAAGCGTGCGGAACAGGCCGCGCAGGCCGATGGCGGGCATGGCATCGGGCGGGGTCACGGCCAGCAGCCAGCGAGGGCCGCCGTGCAGCACGGCGCGCAGCGCGCCGAAGGCGTCTGGCAGCTCCGGCTCCCCGGCGTCGTCCCCCCAGCCGGCCAGGTATACCGCGCCGTCCACGGCCGGTCGGTCGCCGTCAGCCGGCCTGTCGGCCAGCTCGTCGACCAGCCTGAAGCGCGCCTCGGCGCCGAGCTCCGTCAGCCGGCGCATGACCGTCTCCTGGCCGGGAACGTCGGCGGCGCGGCCGAACACCATCCAGGTGGTACCCGTCAGGTCCACCTGGCCGGGGCCGGGAGACGTCGGCCGCCTGGTGAGGACGAACCGCGTCGGACCACGGCCGCGCGCCTCACCCGCTTGTCGGGCCTCCCCCGCCGGGGCGGAGACGGACAGGTCGGCGGACACGTCACGACCTGGTCCCCGTTCGGTGAGCCAGCCCACGATGGCGCGCACGGTGCGCAGCCGGCTGAGCTCGTCGACGCCGCCGGTGCCAGTGCCGGCGAACGCGAAGCGGTCGGCGAGCTGGCCGGCGAGCTCGGTGCGCTTCAGCGAGTTGACGGACAGGTCGGTCTCGAGGTCGAGGTCGAGGTCGATCATGTCGGTCGGGTAGCCGGTGCTCTCGGCGATCAGGTCGAGCACGGTGGTCGTCACGTCCTGCGGCGTGCCGGCCGGTGATGGGGCCAGCGCGGCGACCGCCGCCGGGGTGGTGATGGGAACGTCGGCCGCGGGTGCGGGCGCCGCCGGGAGGAGCGCCGCCGTCGGAAGCGCCGTGATGACGTCCCGGCCCGAGCCCAGATAGGACATCAGCACGTCGCGCTGCGCGGCCAGGTTGTCCCGGGAGGTCCGCAGGAACTGGCTGACCAGCGTCTCCCGGGTCGCGGTGTCGACCGGGCCGTTCGCCGCCGCGCCGGTCGGCATCGTGTGGTCAGCCGGGGCCGAGGCGCCGGCCAGCGCGGGCACGGGCGACGGCGGGCCTGTCCGGCGTACCTGGTGGGCCGGCAGCAGGCCGCCGGGCAGCGGCGTACCGTCCGCGCGGCAGATGCTGCGGCCGTCCACGCTCCACCGCGGCGGGGTCGGCGCCGTCGCGCCGTCCCGGTCCACGGCGTCGCGGCCGTCGACAAGCCAGTCGACGGACAGCGGCACGCCGGCGACCAGCAGCGCCGCGACCGCGTCCAGGAAGCCGGTCAGCCCACGGCGCCGGCCGTCGCAGGCGACTGCCAGGTGCGGCCGGCCATCGAGGATGGAGTCGACCAGGCCGGTAAGCACCCGGCCGGGACCCGCTTCGACGAACACCCGCGCTCCGGCGGCGTACATCGCCTCGATCTGCTCGACGAACCGCACCGGCGCCGCCACCTGCGCGGCGAGCTCGGCCCGGACGGCGTCGCCCACCGTGGCGTCGCCGTCGGTGGCCGGGTAGGGCGCCGCCGTGCGGTTCGCCCACACCGGCAGCCGCGGGTCGGTCAGGGGGGCGCCCGCCAGCCGCTGCGCGAACTCCGCGCCGGCCTCGGCGATCAGCGGGCTGTGGAACGCGCAGGCGACGGGCAGCCGGACGGCGCTGTGCCCGGCGGCGCGAAACAGCCGGATCGCCGCCTCGACCGCCGAGGTCGCCCCGGAGATCACGACCTGGTCGGGCGCGTTGTGGTTGGCGACGACCACCTGCCCGTCGAGGCGCGCCTCGGCCAGCGTCGTGGCCACGACCGTCACGGGCGCCCGCACGGCCGCCATCGCGCCCTGGTCCGGCCACTCGGCGCCGCCGGCGGACTCCCGGGATCCGGCGCCGGTGACCGCGCGGACGATCGCCTCGCCCCGGGCGGCCGAGAGGTCGAGGAGCGTCTCGGGGGCGCAGGCGCCCGCGGCGCACAGCGCGACCAGCTCGCCGTAGCTGTGACCGCCGATCATGTCGGGCACGAGGCCCAGCCGGGACAGCAGGTGGTAGGCGCCGAGGCCCGCGATCCCGAGCGCCGGCTGCGCGACCCGGGTGTCCCGCAGCCGCTCCTCGGCGCTCCCAGCGCTCCCAGCGCCGCCCGACGGCGAACCCGGCGGCCCGTCGAACGTCGACGGCGGGAAGATCGCCTCCAGCCACGGCTCGCCGAGCCGCAGATAGTCCCGCAGCTCCGGGAAGGCGACGAACAGCTCGGCCAGCATGCCCGGCCGTTGGCTGCCCTGCCCCGGGAACAGCACGGCCACCGCGCCGGCGCCCCCCAGGTCACCCGCGCCGCTCCCGCCGCCCGGGGCGGCCGAGGCGACCGGCGAGGGGTCCCCGACGGCGAACAGCCCCACCCGCGCGTCCGACTCGCCGTGGGCCGCCCGTTCCAGCAGGTGGGCGAGGTCGTCCAGGTCCCGCGCGACCACCGCGATCCGGACGGGCCCTCGCCGCGGTCGCGCCCGGCGGGTGGCCGTCGCGGCCAGGTCGCGCAGCGGCCACGGCCGGCCACCGGCGTCGTTCGCGACCAGCAGCCGCCGCAGCTCTGTCACCCCGGCGAGGGCCGACGCCTGGTCCGCGCCGCGGAACACGAACAGCTCCGCCGGCCACTGGTCGAGGGCGTGCCGGGCGTCGACCGCGCCGGCATGACCGGTGAGGACCGCGTGGTAGTTCGCTCCGCCGAAACCGAAGGCGCTGACCCCGGCCACCCGACCGGCGACGGGCCGGGTCCACGGCCGCGCCGTGCCGGCGAAGACGAACGGGCTGGCGTCGGGCTCCCAGGCCGGGTTCGGCGTCTGGACATGCAGCGTCGGCGGCAGGACGCCGTGGTGCAAAGCCAGCGACACCTTGACCAGGGCGGCGAGGCCGGCGGCGGTCTTCGTGTGGCCGATCTGCGACTTGACCGACCCGAGAGCGCAGGTACCCGGCCGGGCGCCGGCGTCGGTGAACACCTTGGTGAGCGTCGTGAGCTCGGTGCGGTCACCGACGACCGTGCCGGTGCCGTGCGCCTCGACGAGTCCCACGTCGGCCGGCGAGACGCCGGCGTTGTGGTAGGCGCGTTCGAGCGCGAGCTGCTGGCCTTCCGGCCGGGGCGCGGTCAGGCCGAGGGACCGGCCGTCGCTGGCCGCGCCMAGCCCCTTGATCACCGAATAGACGCGGTCACCGTCGCGTTCGGCGTCGGCGAGCCGCTTGAGGACGACGCAGGCGACGCCCTCGCCGAGCGTGGTCCCGTCCGCATCGGCGGCGAAGGGCCGGGCCCGGCCGCTCGGTGACAGCGCACCGACGGAGGAGAACAGCAGGTAGTCGAGCACGCTGTTGTGCAGGTCGGCGCCGCCGCAGATCATCACGTCCGCGCCGCCGAACCGCAGCTCCTTGCAGGCCATGTCCAGCGCGGCCAGCGACGAGGCGCAGGCGGCGTCCACGACATAGGCCGGGCCGCCCAGGTCGAGCCGGTTGGAGATCCGGCTCGCGACGATGTTGCCGAGGATGCCGGTGAACGTCTCCGCCGTGATGTGCGGGAGGATGTCCCGCAGCTCCGGCGGCACCTCGCCGTAGTACGCCGGCAGCAGCGCGCGCAGGGTGATCGCGGCGGACAGGTCGCTGTTGGGCTCGGTGCCGAACACCACGCCGGTGCGGATGTGGTCGACGCGGTCGGGATCGAGCCCGGCGTCGTCGAGCGCTCGCCGGGCGGTCTC
Source organism: Pseudofrankia sp. EUN1h (assembly GCF_001854645.1). NCBI lineage: Bacteria > Bacillati > Actinomycetota > Actinomycetes > Frankiales > Frankiaceae > Pseudofrankia > Pseudofrankia sp. EUN1h. Next base: position 44,027 of record NZ_MBLN01000081.1, read on the forward strand.
CAGGGCCAGCGCCTGGACCGGCTCGATGCTCACCAGCGACGCCGGCGGGATGCCGTAGCGCAACGGGTCGAAGGGAATCCGGGGCAGGAAGCCGCCCCACTTCGAACGGGTCTTCTCCCCGCTCGGGCCGCCGTCGGGGCCACCGTCGGCGTCGAGGTAGATCTCGGGATCCCACCGCTCGGGTGGCACGAGCGAGACCGCGTCCTTGCCGGACACGACGTTCGCCCAGTAGGTGGCCAGGTCGGCGGCGCCCGGCAGCACACAGGCCATGCCGACGACGGCGATGTCCAGGGGAGCCGCGTCGGCCGTCCGCCCAGCGGTCGCCGGGCCGGGCCCGTCCCGCAGCCGCTCGGCCTGGTCGCGCAGGTACTGGCGGGCGCCCGCCGTGACGTTGTCGTGCAGCTCGTGGATCGTGGTGGTGGCCGACCGCAGCACGGCGACCTGCCCCGCCATGAACAGGCCCTCGGCACGCTGTCGCTCACCGTCGACCGCGGCGAGGTCGTCGCCGCTGCGCTCCAGGCCCTTGCTGGCCACCCTGAGCCGGCCGACGTTGAGCTGCTCCAGCTCCTCCCACGCCCGCTGATCCGGCACGCCCCGTGCGCGCAACTCGTCGCGGGCGGCGTGGAACCGGTCGACGAACGGGCTCGACACGCAGCGGGTCGCGTGACCCGGCCCGGTCCGCAGCAGGGCCGTGCCCTCCGCGGCCAGCACCTGCCGCTGGAACTCGTCCTGGATGGCGCCCGCCTCGACGGCCTCCCGGGTGAAGAGGTAGGCGGTGCCCATCAGCACGCCGACGCCGACGCCACGGGCGGCGAGCGGGTTCGCCATCGCGGCCACCATGGACGCGGAGCGGGCATCGTGCACTCCGCCCGCGAACAGGACCTGCAGGCCGTGGCCGGTCCGGTCCCGCGGGCCGGCTCCCGCGGTCCGCGCGCCTGGCGAGGTCCTGTCGAGGTGGTCGAGCAGGACGTCGAGCTGCGCCTCCCAGAGTGGGAAGCTCGCGCGCGGGCCGACGTGGCCGCCGCACTCGGAGCCCTCGAAGACGAAGCGCCGGGCGCCCGCGTCGAGGAACTGCCGCAGCAGCGTCGGCGACGGCACGTGCAGGAAGGTCGGGATGCCGATCGCCTCGAGGTCGGCGGCCTGGGAGGGCCGGCCGCCGGCGACGATCACGCAGGACGGCCGGATCTCGCGCACCACGCCGAGCTGGGTGGCCCGCAGCTGTTCGGGGGCGAAGCCGAGCAGTCCGACCCCCCAGGGCCGGTCGCCCAGCAGGTCTCGGGTCTCCAGCAGCAGCCGGCGGGACTGCCGCTCGTCCGCGAGCGCCAGCGCGAGGAACGGCAGCGCGCCGTCGTCGGCGACGCGGCGCGCGAACCCGGCCTGGTCGCTGACCCGGGTCATCGGCCCCTGCGCGACGGGCCGGGTGGTTCCCCAGGAGGCGCACAGCGGCGAGTCCGACGCCAGGACGGACTCGGCGGCCGCGAGCTCGGCCGGGTCCGCCGCGGCGCTCAGGGCCCCGCGGATCGCCTGGACGACCCGCGCGGTGGTGCCGAACCGGTTGGCGAACAGCTGGGCGAGGAAGGCATCCTGCCCGACCGGCAACAGCTGGCGACCGGGGTCGTGCCCACCGAGCCGGGCGACGACCGCCTCGGCCGACCAGTCCTCGGCGCTCCCACTCGCCTGGCGGGCGGCGGGTAACTGGTAGACCCGGTACCCGGCCGCGACGACCGTCTCGGTGCCGTCCATCCGGCGCAGCGCGGCGCCGACCGATTCGGTCACGGTGGCCTCGCGCAGCAGGCTGAGCTGGGTGTCCAGGACGATTCCGGCCGCGCCCCCGACCACCGCCGCGACCGCCGTGCGCACACCCACCCCGCCCCAGCACCAGACGCGCGGGGACGCCCCCTCGTCCCCGAACAGGTCCCGCTGCACGAGCACCTGTTGCAACAGGACGAAGGAGCTGAGCTCACCGACGCGGCCGCCGGCCTCGTTGCCCCGGGCCAGCAGGCCGTCGGCTCCGGCGGCCACCGCCGCCACCGCCTCGCGAACGCTCGTGACCTCGGCCAGGACGCGGGCGCCGGGCAGCGCGTCCAGCAGCCGCTGGCTGCCGGCATCGGCGAGCGTGTCACCCGCCACCAGCAGCGTGTCGATCCGGCCGCGGTGCCGCGCCAGCTCGTCCGCGTCCACCGCCTCCGGCCGGGAGATTCGCACGCCGAACGACGACTCCGTCAGCCGGGCGGTCAATCGCAGTGCCCTGGCCGCGCCGGCTGGATCGGGCCCGAGGTCCAGCACGCCCAGGGCTCCGGCGCCGCTGACCGCCGCGACCAGCCTCGGGTCTGGTTCTCCCAACGGGCTCACCCCGATGACGTGGTCCCGGCTCCCGACGGCGCGGCGTCCCGCGTCGGTCACCCCGAGGCCGCCGACGACCGGCCTGGGCGCAGCACTGTGTTTCACAGATCACTTCCAGAGGTGTCCATGCGGCCGGCGATGCCGGCCGGGAGTGGGCGATGCGTCGCCGGTGCCCCCAGCGAGGGGCTTTCGGCCGGCGGCACCGGCGACGAGAGGGCGCCGGCTGGGGACGAACGGCCGTGACGTGCGGCCGACGTCGGGCGGCGAGTCCGGCGCGGTGCTCGCCGCCCACGTGTCCAGCGAATGAGCCTGGTGCTGCTTTTTTGGCGAACGCCATTCTTGGCGAACGCCCTCTCAGGAAGCGCCTTTGGCGAACGCCATCTCGGAGGTGGCGTTCCAGACCGTGCGGACCGCCGATGGACTCCAGTTTCCGATTAGGAAGAACGACCTTCTACCCAGCCCGCCGCGCCGCGCCGGTCGGCGTCGACAACACGTCCGACTGGTGGGCGAGCGGGCCTGGCGGCGGCGCCTGGGCGACGCGACCGAGGACCAGGAAGTTCGTCAGGGAACAGGCGCCAACCAGCGAGGCCGCACATCGGCGCGGGCGACCTCGTAACACCGGCGTGGACACGAGGCGAATCGAGGGGACCGAAGAAGTTCGCGGTCGAACGAATGAGGCCGTCAATATCCATCGCGCAGGAAGGCCTTGCGCTCCACACCTGGAGGTGAGAAAGGGCGTCAGTCTCACCACAGGCGACCAGGCATGCACGGCCACCCCCAGCCGGCGCGCTCGACGTCACCCCGAACGGTCGGGGCGACGTCGGGGCCGCGTCCCCGCCTCGGTTCCGCCGCCTTGCCCACCGGCGACACCCGGCCCCCCGACGAGAACCTGCCGGAGCGGCGAGGCAAGAAGGGCCGAACTATGCAGATGTTTAGCGTTCGACAAAACGACGAATCACTGAGGAACCGTGGCCCGCGGCCATGTTGGCCATACTCCGTGGAAGCGCCTCGTTACCCCCATTCGCCGTCAACGAGGACAGACAGTAAACGAAGGACCAAATCCGCGCAAGTGAGCACTCACTGATGTAGCGCGGTGATGAAGGCCAGCTACACACACGGTCACCACCACGACTGATTACGCTCAGAGAGCAGATGACCACAAGAAATCGTCACTGCGAGTTGCCGTCTCGCGCCGAGGCTCCGCGCGACCCGCGCCAGGCGGTCACACCACCCGCCGCCTCCGCACGCCCGAGGCGTACCCGACCGACCACCCCCGACGGGCGTCACGAGCGCACAACGGGCACACCGCCGGCATTCGGTCTCCGGGGAGGATCGGTTGCCAACTGGTCCTACGGCGACCGGGACCTGCGGCGCTCCGCGCGGGCTGGCGGCGTGGCCACGGCGGGCCCGGTCGACGCGGCGCGAGGGAATGCCGCCGGCGCCTGCGCGGCGGCTTGCCCGCCGCCCACCCACCGACGCGACGCGCTCGACTCGGACAGCCAGGATCCCGGACGGGCACCGCTGGCAAGGCCCAGCGCGAGTCAGCCCTGGGGGCTGCGCCAGGAACCCCCACACCTCGACAAACTGAACTCGCTACGTCGCTAGCTATCTACTACACGTGACTAACAAGTGTCACACCGCCCGCAAGATGAGTGAACACTCACAAATTTATGACCCCACCATACGAGCGCCGGGCATTACGAAGTCTGGCCGGTCATGCAGGCGACATTCCCGAAGGCGCGAATTCCTCGACCGGCTCACGACCACTTCCACCACGATTCCCCAGCCCGGTCTGCCGCGCGGCCGGCAGGAGCCGGCTGCAGATATCGAGGCGAACCGACGTGCGACCAGACGCGGGACCAAAAGAGGACGAAACCGCGACGAGCGGGCATACCCGGCCCTACCCGGTCGGACCTGGACGACGGAGGTGAACCGCCTCCCTCGCCAGCACGGCGCCCGCCGATCCGCACTGCCCCCTCCAGAAGCTCCCACCATCCCGTCCCCGTCGCGGAGCCGTCACGCCTCCAGCCGTGGTGCCGCCCGGGGGGGGGCGGCACCACCCCCCTTGATGGCACCAAAGTGCCATCGGCGCGCGGCGGCGTTTTCCGGGGTCAGAGCCTTTCTGGTCTCCCGGCACCGCGCGAAAAAGTTGCTCCCGCGACGCGTCGCATCGATGCTCCTGAACGCGAAGATCACAAAGGCGGCGGCGATCGTCGCGCCGGTTGTCTTCGGGGTTCCTCAGGTCGACGAACGGCACGGATGTGCCACCGAAGACCGGGTCAGAGAGGGGAGTTGCCTTCTAGAAGAATCCAAAACACAAACACAGAAATCGAAGCCGGGGCGAATTCATTGGTCAATCTCGTCCTACCGACCGGTACCCCTAGAGTCACCGCGTCCGGTGACCGGACCGCAATCGGGCACGAGAAGACCCACGCCGGCGACGCCTGACGGCAACGACCCCGCCTGCCGATGCGCCAGGCCAACGGTGAGATCACCATTGGCTGCCATCACCGGGTAGGCGGCGCGTCCACGATGTCGAATGGCATCTCTTCCTTCGCCGACCCAGATTCAGCAGGCCGCCGCGATCCTGGCCAGCCRGTTCGGCAGGCCGCGACCGGCCATTTTCGCGTGTCCATGGAAGCGCGCGGTGATGCCGTTGCGAAGGGACCACCCGCACGGTCCGCGCCGTCCGCGCGCCTCATCGCTCCAGGGAGGTCGATGAGCGAATATCTTATACAATAGCGACGACAATCTTCTTGACGGTGCGACAGCAGGGTGCTATTCATATTTCCGGTGTCGCACGGGCCCCCGGCTCGACATCGTTTTCATCCGGTGGGGACGCGCCAGCCCGGCAAGGCAGGCCGGGCTGTCCTCCCGTCGTGCTCACCGGACTTCTTGAGATGGTGTGGAAAGTAGCCAGCCATCTTCTTCGTGCCATCGTCCGCTTCCTCCGGCCCACCCGAGCCGGCCATCGCCCCGATGCATGGCCAGCACCGCAATGGTGGCGTCGGCACACGGTGTTGGCGTTCGCCATGGCCGGGCAGGGAGGCGGATACCGCAATGCGCCGAATTTGGAGGGCAAGATGTCCGACGAGGTAACCCCCGCATTATCCGAGCCAGCCCGTCCGGAACCTTCCACCCGCTTCAGCCGCCGGGGATTCATGGGTGCCGCCGCGGCGGGCGCGGGCGCGGTCGCGTTCGGCGGGCTGGTGGCCGGCGCCACGCCGGCACGGGCGGTGACGACGACCGAGGTGAGCGCACGGGCCGTCATCGTCGGCACCGGCTTCGGCGGCGGTGTCACGGCGCTTCGGCTGGGCAAGGCCGGGGTGTCCACGCTTGTCCTGGAACGCGGCCTGCGGTGGCCGACGGGCCCGAACTCGAACACCTTCGCGACGCTCGCGAACCTCGACAACCGGTCGGCCTGGCTGTCCCCCTACGCTCCGGTGCCGGGAGCCCCGCCCTTCCCGCTCTGGTCGCCCTACACCGGTGTCCTCGAGGTCATCAACGGCAACGGGATAACGGTCAACTGCGGCGCCTGCGTCGGCGGCGGCTCCATCATGTACCACGGGATGACGCTGCAGCCAAGCATCACCGAGTTCGCCCGGTCCATGCCGCTGGCGACCGGCCTGTATCCCGAGCTCAACTCGACGTGGTATCCCACCGTCGCCTCGATGCTGGGAATTTCCACCATTCCCAACGACGTCCTCAACTCGAGCCCGTACGCCTCCTCCCGGATCTTCCTGAACGTCGCCCCCAAGGCGGGCCTCCAGACGTTCCGCGTGCCGCTGCCGGTCGACTGGAACTTCGTACGCGGGGAGCTCAACGGCCAGTACAACGCCGCCTACACCAACAGCGACATCGCCTTCGGCGTCAACAACGGCGGGAAGCACTCGATCGATGTCACCTACCTTGCCGCCGCGGAGGCGACGGGCAAGGTGCAGGTGCAGACGCTCCACGTCGTCCGCGACATCAAACTGGGCGCCGACAAGAAATGGGTGCTGTCGGTCGACCGCATCGACACCGGCGGAGCCGTCCTGGAGCACAAGAACATCACCGCGAACGCGGTGTTCCTCAACGCCGGTTCGCCGGGAACGACGCGGCTGCTGGTCAAGGCGAAGGGCAAGAACCTCATCCCGAACCTGCCGGACGCGGTCGGCACCCAGTGGGGAAACAACGGCGACCGCATCTACTCGTGGACCGGCATGAACGACGACCCGGGCACGAAGGAGGGTGGCCCGGCGGCCGTCGGCGGCATCGACCCGCTCAGCGCGATCCCGCTGCGGATCATCCACGCCGGCGCGCCTCCGGCGGCCCTCACCGGCGGGCGTTTCATGACCGTGGTCGGCTTCGGCATCGTCCCCGCTCCTGGGACCTGGGCCTACGACTCAAGCACGGATGACGCCAAGCTGACCTGGCCCACCAACGCCGACGCCGCGCTCCAGACGTTGATCCGCAACAAGATGAACGCCATCGCCCAGGCGGGCGGTGGCACCATGACCGACACCAACGCGACCCAGGCGTCGACGTGGCACGCTCTCGGGGGTGTTCCCATGGGGTCGGCTGTCGACCTCTATGGCCGCGTCCTCGGGCAGAGCGGCCTCTATGTCCTCGACGGCGCCCGGATTCCGGGCTCCACCGGCGCCTGCAACCCGTCCATGACCATCGCGGCGCTCGCCGAGCACAGCATGGCGAGGATCGTCAGCCAGGACATCGGAAGGGTCTTCTAGCAGGTGCCTCGGGACCGCGGCCAGTCAGGAGTTCGACTGGCCGCGGTCCCGAGGCCGGGCCGTGGCGTCGTCGCGCTCGCGAGCTCGATCAGCCGGCGCGAACGTGGGGTGTCAGCGCCGGTGCGCCTTTGACCGGGTGTCCTCGTCGTCGTGGTCCGGCCCGTCCCAGGCCTCGTTGCGCTGGTCGACGCGTTCCCGCCAGGCCGCCGCGTCGGCCGCGCTCGAATACGGACCAAGCCGGCGGTGGCCGGGAACGTCCGGCGGGTTCTCCGGGCGCTGGTGGTCCATACACCACCACCAGCCGGTCGGGTTCCACGCCCGGCTGTCCGCGCCACCCGATCCGCCCTGCCCTGCCCGCCCAGCCCGGCCACCCAGTCCCACGGCCGCCGCGGCCCGGCGCAGTATGTTCGCCATGATCGGACCAGTACCCCGACCGGAGCATGATCGATCTTTTTCGGCGGCTACCAGATGCGCACCCGGTCGGGCGGCTCGAGCCACAGCCCGTCGCCGGGCGCGGTGTCGAAGACCTCGTGGAACTCGTCCAGGTTGCGCACGATGTTGGCGCGGAACTCCGGCGGGCTGTGCGGGTCGGTGGTGAGGTACTGCCGCTCGAGCTCCAGCCGGCGCTTCGTGCGCCACACGTAGGCCCAGTTCGTGAACAGCCGCCGCCGGTCATCGCGCGCCGCCGTTCCGTCCTGGGAGATGACGTAGGCCCGGTGCGCGATGGTCAGACCGCCGAGATCGCCGATGTTCTCACCGACGGTGAGCGCGCCGTTCACCTTCTCCCCCGGCAGGTTGCGCGGCTCGAAGGCGTTGTACTGCTCTACCAGCGTCTTCGACCTCACCTCGAAGGCGGCCTTGTCGGCCGGTGACCACCAGTCGTTGAGGTTGCCGGCGCCGTCGTACTGCGCCCCCTGGTCGTCGAAGCCGTGTCCCACCTCGTGACCGATGACGGCGCCGATGCCGCCGTAGTTCTCCGCCGGGTGAGCCTCCGGGCTGAAGAACGGCTTCTGCAGGATGCCGGCCGGGAAGCAGATCTCGTTGGTGCCGGGGTTGTAGTAGGCGTTGACGGTCTGCGGGAGCATGAACCACTCGTCACGGTCGACCGGCGAACCGATCTTGGCCAGCTCCCGGTCGGTCTCGAACGCGGCGGCGGCCAGGGCGTTGCCCATCAGGTCGTCGCGGCGGACCCGCAGCTGCGAGTAGTCCCGGAACTGGTCGGGATAGCCGATCTTCGACCGGAACGTCGCGAGCTTCTCGTACGCCCGCCCCTTGGTCTCTTCGGTCATCCAGTCCAGCCGGGAGATCGACTCGCGGTAGGCCGCGAGCAGGTTCGCGACCAGCTCGTCCATCTGCGCCTTGGCGCGCGGCGGGAAGTGACGGGTGACGTACTCCTTCCCGACCGCCTCACCGATCGCGCCCTCGACGAACGACACCGCGCGCTTCCACCGGGCCCGCAGCTCGGGCGTACCACTGAGCGTACGGCCGTAGAAGTCGAAATGAGTCTCGGCGAACTCGTCGGACAGATAGGGCGCCGCCGAGCGCAGCACCTGGCCCACCAACCAGTCACGCCACACCTCGATCGGCGTGTCGACCAACACCGTCGAGAGGTGCTCGAGATACGACGGCTGCCGCACGCACACCTCCGCCAGCGTCGCGTGCGGACCGGTCAGCTGACCGCCGAGACCGGTCACGTAGACGTCCCAGGCGAACGCCGGGCAGAGCGCCGCCAGCTCCTCGGCCGTCATCAGGTTGTAGGTCCGCTGGACGTCGCGGGTCTCCGCCCGTTCCCAGTGCCCCTTCGCGAGCTGGGTGTCCAGGGCAAGGATCCGCTCCGCGGCGCCCTCCGGATCGGGGTGCTCGCCCAGCCCGAGCATGCGGGTCAGGTAGGCGACGTACTTCTGCCGGATCTCGGCGAACCTGTCATCCCGGTAGTACGACTCGTCCGGCAGGCCGAGGCCTCCCTGGAGAAGGTGGAACAGGTAGCGGTCGGAGTTGCGGTCGTCGGTGTCGACGTAGGTGCCGAACAGCCCACGTCCGCCGGACCGCTCGAACTCGCCGAGGAACGCGGCCAGGTCGCGCACGTCGCGCACGCCGCGCGCGGCGTCCAGCAGCGGCCGCGCCGGGTCCAGCCCGAGTGCCTGGATCGCCTCGGTGTCCAGGAAGGAGTTGTAGAGGTCGGCGATCTTCCGCGCGTCCTCGCTCTGGGCCGCCGGGTCCTGCGCGGCGACGTCGGTGATGATGTCGCGGACCTGCTGCTCGGCGGCATCGGCCAGCTGCACGAACGGGCCCCAGCTCGAACGGTCGGCCGGGATCTCCGACTCGGCGAGCCAGCGGCCGTTCACATGGCCGAACAGGTCGTCCTGGGGTCGTACGTCGAGGTCCATGCCCTCGCGGGCGTCGTCGAGGATGCTCACAGAACGGAAGTCTCCAGTCCATCGGGCGTTCAGGGAAGCATCCCGCCGGGAGTCCTCCGACCGCCAGCCCGTTCCCCGGCTCTCCCCAGGACTATCCCAGGATCAGCTCTTGATCGACTTCTTGGGCTGGGGATACCCGCGGTCGGCGGCGCTTGGAGCATCCTCCGCCGCCCCCGCCCCGAGGCGAGCACAAGATCGGGAGCGTTAGTCGGCGAGCGGCGGGGAAGGGACCGCGCAGATCACCGGAGAGCGGAGACAGAATCTGATGAGTGTGCTGCGCAGCCTCCTGCACGGGCTCGACGACCGGACCCGCACCGAGACGACCGAGATCATCGCACGCAACATCGCCGAGGAACGCGCACAGGCACCGGAGGCGTCCCGCCGCCGGGCCGCGGACGTCGGGACCCGTTCTCGCCGATCCAGCGGCCCTCGCCGCCGCGGCCGCGACGTGCCCGCTCCGGAAACGCCCGAGTAACCGCACATCAACCGGCACCTCGCGCAGGATCGCGCGATCGCGAGGTTTTCGCATGTCAAAGCCCGCGGGTGGCCGTGGTGTCGGTCAGACACGGCCTATGGCGGAGTCTGCTTACAGTAGCTCGATTCAGACAATCCGTTGTGACTGGTACCGCGTCACTCGTCTAGGGTAACCAGAAAGGACGCGCCGAGGAGACAACAGTGACCACGAACGCTGTGCCCGACCCCGACAGCGCCCACCTTCCCATGATCGATATTTCTGTTCCGCACTCGGCCCGGGTGTGGAACTACTGGCTCGGCGGGAAGGACAACTACCCCGTCGACCGGGCGATCGGGGACCAGGTTCGCGACCTCTACCCGGAGATCATCGACATCGCCCGCGAGTCGAGGGCCTTCCTGGGCCGGGTGGTGCGCTTCCTGGCCGGCGAGGCGGGCATCCGCCAGTTCCTCGACATCGGCACCGGCCTGCCGACCGCCGACAACACCCATGAGGTCGCCCAGCGCGTCGCCCCGGACTCGCGCGTCGTCTACGTGGACCGGGACCCGCTCGTCCTCATCCACGCCCGGGACTCGCTGACCAGCACGCTCGAAGGCGCGACGGCCTACGTCGACGCCGACGTGCGCGACCCCGAGACCATCCTCACCGCCGCCGCCCGCACTCTCGACCTCACCAGACCGGTCGCGCTGATAATGCTCGGCATTCTTGGCAACGTCGCCGACACCGACGAGGCCCACAGCATCCTCAAGCGGCTCCTCGACGCCGTGCCCGCGGGCAGTTACCTCGTCGTCAACGACGGCACGAACCGCACCGACGAAGCGGCCCCGGCCGCGGACGAAGCCGCCCGCCGCCGCGCGGAGGCCGGCGACCCGTACTACCCACGCACCCCCGAGCAGATCGCCCGGTTCCTCGATGGGCTGGAACTCATCGAGCCAGGCGTGGTCTCCACGTCCCTGTGGCGACCGGAGCCCGGCACGAACCCAGCCCCTGTCGGCAGCCACTGCGGAGTCGCCMGCCGGTAACCCCGGTCCTGTTCGGTAGCTCGCCTGGATCTCCTGGCGCGTCGCCGACAGGAACGAGCTGCCCACGGCCGCCCCGGCTCGCGGTGCCTGGACGACGGTGGTGACTGGAGTCCCTCGAGTCCATCGAGTCCTAGGCGCGCGCCGAGGTATGCTTGATTACATGATTACAGAGGAAGTGCGAGGCTGGTTCACGGGCCGGCTGCCGGCGGCCCTGTTCCAGGAGCTGGTGGAGGTGACGGTCGATCGCGAGGAGATCACCGTGATCGGCCGGATCGAGGAGCCCGAGCTCGCCAAGGGCGTCTCCGACACGGAGCGGAACGCCGCCATCGAGGGCCGCGTCGCCCAGTTCCGGGAGCGCACCCGCGAGGACCGGATGGAGGTCGCCCGTCAGGCCGAGGCGAAGTTCGGGCGAAAGGTGTCCTGGGGCGTGGAGTGCGCCGGCACCCGCGGGCTGTACAGCAACGTCTCCGCGCCGGTGATGACCAGGTTGCGCCAGCCCGAGCGGCAGGTGCTCGACCTGCTCGTCGAGGGCGGCGTGGCACGCAGCCGCAGTGACGCCCTGCTCTGGTGCGTCCGCCTGGTGCAACGCCACACCGGGGACTGGCTGGACGAGCTGAAGGAGTCGCTCGTGCACGTCCAACGAGTGCGCGGCCGCGGCCCCGACGCCGGAACCGACGAGCAGGAATAGGCGCCGGTATCGCCCCAGCGACGGACTGGCGCCACCGAGCAGACACGGAGTCGCCCAGAGCGCGCAGGCGACTCCGCCGACGGACCGCCTGTCGATATTGTCGACATGCCCCACTTGACCACCGCGGTCACCGGGACCGTCCGGGGCTTGGCTCTCGACAGGCGGAACGATGACAAGCTGGGATTTCACGTCCGCGGCACCCGACAGCACGCCGGGTGGTCAGGTTGCGGACCTGCGGACTGACCAGCCGACACCGGCGCGCATGTACGACTACTTCCTCGGCGGCAAGGACAACTTCGAGGTCGACCGGGAGGCCGCCGCCAAGGTCGACGCCGCGCTCGGCCGGACGGTGACCCACGACGTCGTCTGGGAGAACCGCCGGTTCCTGCAGCGGGCGACCCGGTGGCTCGCCCGCGCGGGCATCGACCAGTTCCTCGACATCGGCACCGGCCTGCCCACCCAGGGCAACGTCCACGAGATCGCCAAGCAGGTCATTCCCGCCCCACACGTCGTCTACGTCGACAACGACCCCATCGTGCTGGCCCACGGGCGCGCGTTGCTGGCAGACGACCACACCACCGCGATCATCACCGCGGACGCCCGGAACCCGGCGGGAATCCTCGCCCATCCGGAAACCACCGCGCTGCTGGACTTCTCGCGGCCCGTCGCCGTGCTCCTGGTGGCCCTGTTCCACTTCATCCAGGACGCCGAGGACCCGGGCGGTCTGCTTGCCCAGTTCCTGGAGGCGGTCCCCTCGGGCTCCTACCTGGTCCTGTCCCACCTGACGACCGACGGGCCACCGGCCGAGGGCGTGGCCCGCACCGAGGCCGCGTACCGCAACGCCACCTCACCCATGACGTTCCGGCCACGCGCCACGATCCAGAGCTACTTCGACGGCCTGGACCTCATCGAGCCCGGCCTCGTCCGACCCTGGCAGTGGCACCCGGGCGACGACGAGAGCCCGCGCACCGAGTGGCTGTACGGCGCGGTCGCGCTCAAGCCCTGATGGTCACCGCGCCCTGATGGTCACCGCGCGAAGTGTCGCCGTAGCCGGCGATGGCGGTGCCCGAAGAAGGCGCGGAGCAGGATCCGGAGCAATGGGCCCGCCGGCCACAGGACGACACGCGGTTGCAGGATGACCCGGTCGGTGACGAGGGCCGCGCCGCCGGTCGTGGCCTCGACGGTGCGGTCGTGGACCCATCGCCGCATGCTGAGCATGGTGGATTCCTCGTGGAACCGGCGGCCCGGCTCGAGCTCGGTGAGCATCAGCCGGTCGTAGTCGAACGGCAGGACGCCGAAGAGCCGCAGCCACGCTCGGCCGACCGGCACCCCGAGGCGGATCATTTCGATGGAGACTTCACCCACGCCGTGGGGCAGCGTCATCGTCATCCAGGGACGCATCTCGTCGTTGATGCCCTCGGGCGTCACGACCCGATGCCAGACCGTTTCCGCGGACGCGGGAACGACGCTGGTCAGCTCGAAGGACCACTGGTTTCTCATGCGCCTCATGTTGACCGGTTTCACGCGTGGGTCAGGACGAGCCGCTCCCCGCGATTGCCGCCGTGCTGGCGCCGATGGCCGCGCTGGCTGCCGCCTGGGCCTCCCGCAGGACGCGCACCACGACCGGGGCGACCGGCGTCGCCGACGTGGCGGTGGCTATCCGCTCCTTGGCGTGCTCGCGGTCGGCGCGGTCCGGTGCCACGACCTCGAGGAGCCGCGACGGTCCGGTGAGCGCGAGCAGTGCGGCGGTACGGGCGTCGAGTGGGCCACTGCCACGAGCCGCCTGCCGCGAGCGGCGCACGATGTCGTCGCGCAGATCGGTCCGCAGCACCGGGAACCGGGTGACCGGGAACAGCAGAATCCGTCGCCGTTCCCGCCCGACCACCTTCTCCTCGACGAGGCGATCGAGCACCACGCTCCACACCCCGCCCAGCGCCTTGTCGAGCCGGCGCACCTGGTCGACGGCGCGACGGCCCTTCACCTCGCCGATCGCGCGGTGCGCCGCCGCCAGCAGTGGGTCGGACGGTGGCGGCCCCACCGGGTGAAACCGCTTCCCGTCCAGGATCACGACGTGCGCGAGGCCGAGCTCGGCGATGAGCGCGCCGCTCAGCGTCGTGGTCAGCGGCTGCCGTGACGAGTTCACCGACGAGCCCTTGGCCGGATCGAGAGCGAGCAGGAGTAGTTCCTCGGCGATGAGCACGATCCACCTCCACGGTTGCCTGGATCGGCATCGAAATCCGGCCACGATCCCGCATTCGACGATCCCGAATTCGACGCGCTGACGGTTATGCGGTTATGCCGGCGACGGGCGGTTGGGATGCCTTCTGGCATCCCGACCGCCCGTTCAGGTGGACGTCGCCCGCAAACGGCTGCCTGGCGTGACCTGCCAGCCGACCGATCCGTGTCTCCTATGGGCTGACGGGATCGATCCTCAGCGCCGCGGCGTCAGCGCAGGACGCGGCGGTGGCTCGCGGCCCGGTAGACCAGCAGGACGAGAATCGCGCCGATGATGGACCCGATGATCCCGGACGGCTGCAGCGCGCCCTCATTCAGGTCCTTGCCGAAGATGAGGTATCCAAGGAATCCGCCGATGAACGAACCGACGACGCCGACGACGATGGTCGCCACGACACCCATCGGGTCACGGCCGGGCACGAGGAAACGCGCGATCGCGCCGGCAACAAGGCCGAGCAAAAGCCAGAAGATGATGGTCCAGACCATGGGAGCCTCCAGGTAGGCGAAGCACTTCGACGATCACCCGTCATGATTTCCAGAGCTTTATCCCACCCGTCGCGCCACCCAAACACAGAAGTTCGCCGACGTTAGTTCGCCGACGTTGCCGCCAGGAGCGGCAACGACCCTTCCGACTGCCAACGAGCCACTTCGGCGCAATGCGCGGTCAATTCGTGACCTTGCGTATCCAGCATCGTGACGGTCAAGGTCGATCTCGCCCTCGTCCCGCCGTGCGCCGTCCAGCCCCGTTCAGTCTTCAGAGCACGGCGAACCCATCCGCGGCGGGTGCCGGACGGCTAGGGCGCGGTGAGGGCTTCGGTGGGTTGGAGGCGGGAAGCGCGGATGGCGGGGTACAGCCCTGCGACCCCGCCGATGGTGACAGCGGCGCCGAGAGCGAGACCCATCGTCCAAGGTGGGACGACGGTGGGCCAGCTCTGGAGGGTGGCGTAGCAGGTGGTCACGCCGACGCCGAGGACAAGTCCCGCTATCCCGCCAAGCGTGGACAGCAGCAGCGCCTCGGTCAGGAACTGGTTGCGGATGTCGCCGCGGGTGGCTCCGAGCGCGCGGCGAAGTCCCACCTCACCGCGCCGTTCGAGGACGGAGATGACCATCGTGTTCGCGACGCCGATTCCGCCGACGAGCAGGGCCACCATCCCGAGGCCGAGCAGCAGCGCGCCCAGCGTGGAGTCGGCGGCGTGCTGCGCGGCGAGCGCGTCGGAGGGGCGCGAGACGTCGACCTCGTTCGGCGCCGACGGACTGGCGGTGCGGGCGAGCAGAGTCTGGGTGTCCTCGACGTGGCCGGGGTTCGCGCGGGTGTAGACGGTCGTCGGGAAGGTGTCGAAGCCGAGCAGGTCGGTCGCGGCGGGCCAGCCGACGAGGGCCGCGCGGTCGAGCTCGGGCGCGAGGCCGACGGGGGCGAGAATGCCGACGACGGTGAACCACTGGCCACCGACGTAGACCTGCTGGTCGGGTCCGGTCGAGTCCACGCCCAGATGGGCCGCCGCGGTCGATCCAAGGACCACGGCGGGATAGTTCTGGGTCGCGTCGTTGAGATAGGCGCCGGCGACGAGGTCGACGCCGACGGTGGCAGGTAGGTCGAGCCGGCTCGCCAGGACGGCGATGCTGCCGGATTCCGCGGCTGGGATGCGGTCGTTGCGGTAGACCCTGGCGTCTGGGACGAGGCCGATGGCGCTGACTGATTCGACGTCGCCGATGGCGTCGATCATCGTGACGGCCTCGGCCGGCAGGTGTGCCTGCTCGCCGAAAAGGTTCTGACCCGGGCCGATGGTGAGCAGGTTGGTGCCGAGCGAGGCGATCTCACGGTGGAAGTCCTCCMGGCTGGAGGACGAGATGCCCAGGACCGCGATCATGGCCGCGATGCCGATCGCGATGCCTAGGGCGGACAGCGCGACGCGGGTGGGCCGCGCACGCAGACCGGCGGCGCCGCCCCGAAGAAGGTCGCGTGCCGTGAGATGGCTCGGGCGAAGCGCGCGGCCAGCGTCGGCCAAGGGCCGGGCGGTGGTCATGTAAGAGCCCCCCGGAGCGAAGGAATGTCGGCGGTGTCGGCGACCTTGCGGCCGTCTCGCATCTCGATGCGTCTTGGCAGGGCGGTGGCGATGTCGCGGTCATGCGTAATGATCACGACGGTGGTTCCAGCGCGGTGGAGTTCTCGGAGCAGGGCCATCACCTCGGCCCCTGCCGACGAGTCGAGGTTGCCGGTCGGTTCGTCGGCGAGCAGCAGCGCGGGCCCGCCGACGACAGCGCGGGCGATCGCGACGCGCTGGCGTTCGCCGCCGGACAGCTCGTGCGGCCTGTGGTGGATCCGGTGATCGAGCCCGACTCGGGCAAGAGTTGCGCGTGCGCGTTCGAGCCGTTCCACCCGGCGCACGCCGGCGTACAGCAGGCCGTCGGCCACGTTCTCCAACGCCGGGACGCCGGGCGCGAGGTGGAACTGTTGGAAGATGAACCCGATGCGGTGGGCGCGCAGCGCCGACCGTTGATGGTCACTCAGCGCGTGGACTGGCTCGCCCTCGATGGTGACCGTTCCGGTGGTTGGCCCGTCTAGGGTGCCGAGCAGGTTGAGCATCGTCGACTTGCCTGACCCGGAAGGCCCGACGATGCCGACAAGCTCGCCATGGTCGATCCGCAGGCTGACGTCCACCAGGGCGCTGACCCGGCCAAAGCACCTGGACACCCGGTCGAGGACGACGACGGTGGTCGCCGCGGCGTTCATTGGGCGACGCGCACGGCGGCGCCCTCGACGATGCCCGCGCCGCTGATCTCGACCCTGCCGTTCGCGAACATGCCGGTGGTGACGGGTACGAGCGTCGCGTGCTCGTCCCGGACCGTCTGGACCGCATACCCGCCGTGCGGGTTCGCCATCAGCGCAGTGATCGGCACGCTCAGCACGTCCAGCCGCTGCCCCGTGACGATCGTCAGTGTTACCGGCGACGAGTCGAAGCCACCGGCGAGCGCGGAGGGATCATCAAAGGACACGATCACGGTGACGAAGGTCTTCTTCTGCTCCTCGATGGTCTGCGCGACGGTGCCAACGCTGCTGACCGTGCCACCAAGCCGCTGACCGGTCGGAAGGGTGACGGTCGCCGGGTCGCCGGTGCGGACGAGATGCTGCAGGGACACGTCCAACGGGATCGACGCGACCTGTCTGGTGCCGCTGAACGTGATGACCTGCTGGTTGGGTTGCAGGCCCAAATGGCTGCCGACCGGGGTGGTCTGCAGGGCGACCCGGATGTCGCCGTCATGGACGAAGATCTGGTCAGGCGGGACGGTCCCCGTGACGGGTAGCCCGCTCTTCCCCTGCCACGCCTGCACAGCCGAGACGGTGGCGGCATCGAAGGTGTCGTCGGCGGTGACACCGGCGCCGAGGTAGCCGAGCTCCTTGAGACTGGCTTCCAGCTCCTTCACATCGGGCCCGACCGTGCCAGCGGCGAGCGTCCGATACGGCGTCGCGGTGCCGTGCAGCAGAATGACCGGCCTGCCGTCGACCGCATAGACGGGTTGGCCGATCTTCACCGTCGTTCCCGGCGCGGCGATCCAGGTGACGACTCCGGACTGTTGCTGGGCGACGAGCCCGACCGGCTCGCCGTAGGAGATAAGGCCGCCGACCTGCTGGGTCTGGGTGAGGGTGCCCCGTTCGACCGTCGCGGTCGCCGCGGGAACCGGGTTGCTCGATTGCCCCGGCGAGCCGCCGCCGAATCCCACCGCGGCGGCGACGATCAGCGAGACGACTCCCGCGCCCGCGACGACGAGCAGGTGCCGGCCGGATGGGCGCCGCGGCGAGGCCACCAGCCGGGCGATCAGCGCCCGCGCGCCGGGCCCGCTCGGCGCACGCCGACCACCGGTCGTCCGCTCGGCCGCCGCCGGCGGGGCGGTCGTGCCCCGCTCCCCCGGCTCTGTCTCGTTCGTCCCGCTCTCGGCCATGGTCACGCGCCGGCCTCGTCGAGGATGCCCTGGCAGTGCTGGGCGGCCTGCTGGAACGCCGGATCGTCGCGGTCGACATCGGCGCCGGCGAACAGGCCACCGGATGAACCAGGCTGTGGGTCGGGGAAGTCAGGTAGGCCGTTGTCGCGCATGCACTGCGCGAAGGCGACGTAGACGTCGAGGTCCGCGTCGCTCGGCTCTCCTCGGCCGCCTGCGGGCAGAAGGCTCTGGCAGGCCGACAAGGCCTCCTTGACGGCCGGATCGGCCGGATCGGCGCCCTCGCCGAGCTGCGGAACGCCGGTGGATGGATCCGGGTCAGCCATGTCGATACCGTGGTCGCGCATACACTCGGCGTAGGTCTGAGCTGGCGGCGTCGCCGCGGCACTACCGCCAGGCGCCGCGCTCGCGCCTGCCCCGGAGCCGCACCCGGCCAGCACCGCCGCCACCAGGCTCAGGCCGACCGTCGCGGCCGCAAACGGTCGCGTCGTGGTTCGAATCATCCGCTTCCTCCATCACCAGGCCGGGACGGCGCCCAAGCACACCGCCCAGTGGACGGCGCCGCCGATAACCACGCCGTAACGGCGGGCGGCGCTGGTTATCCGCTGGTTATGCGAGGTGCGGCACGCTGCACAGGTCACCGGTCAGGAGAGGGGTGGGCAGCGCCGTGGTTCGGGTGATGATCGTGGAAGACGAGCCGCAGCTCGCCGACGCGCTGCGCGAGGCGTTGGCCCGGGAGTCGTTCGCGGTCGACGTCGCCCACGACGGCGGCGAGGCCCTGGAGAAGTGCGCCGCCCACGACTACGACGTCGTGGTCCTGGACCGAGACCTGCCAGTCGTGCACGGCGACGACGTCTGCCGCGCGATCGTGGCGGCCAGGCGCCCGACCCGGATCCTGATGCTCACCGCCGCCTCGGCGATTCGCGCCCGCGTCGAAGGACTCGCGATCGGCGCCGACGACTACCTGGTCAAACCCTTCGCGCTGGCCGAGCTGTCCGCCCGGGTGCACGCCCTGGCGCGGCGCACCCTGCCTGCCGCCGCACCGGTTCTCGAACGCTCCGGACTGCGGGTGGACCAGACCAGCCGAACCGTCACCCGCGACGACCGACCAGTCATGCTCACGAACAAGGAATACGCGCTCCTCGTCGAGCTCCTCCGCGCCGACGGCGGGGTCCTGTCCGCCGAACGACTGCTGGAGAAGGTCTGGGACGAGAACATCGATCCCTTCACCAACACCGTCCGCGTGACGGTGATGAAGTTGCGCCGCAAACTCGGCACACCCCAGCTGATCGAAACGCTGCCAGCGGCGGGATACCGCATCCCATGAGCCGCCTGAGCCTGCGCGCCCGCCTCACCATTCTCTACGGAATGCTGTCCCTCCTCGCCGGGGCGGTCATCCTGACGCTGCTCTACCTGGTCGTCCAGGCCCGTCTCGATGCCAGGCTCGCCGGAGACTCCGACTCCCGCATCGCCGCCCTCCGGCAGAAGGCCGGCCAGTCGAGAGAAGCGACGATCACCACGCCCAACGGAAACCGGATCAGCCTCGACGAGCTCGTCGACCAGATCAGGGACAACGAGGAGAAGATCAGGAACGCCGCCCTCGACACGCTGCTCGTGCCGGGCAGCGGCATCGTTCTGGTCATCAGCCTCGCCACCGCGGGCACCGGTTGGATCCTCGCCGGACGCGGCCTACGACCGCTCCAGACCATCACCATCGCCGCTGGACAGATCGCCCGGTCCACCGGCCCCCAGCGCGATCTGGGCCGACGCATCGGGCTCTCCGGGCCCAGCGACGACATCAAACGGCTCGCCGACGCCTTCGACGCCATGCTCGAGTCCCTCGACCGCGCATTCGACGGCCAACGCCGTTTCGTCGCGAGCGCCTCCCACGAGCTTCGCACCCCGCTCGCACTCGAACGAGCCGTGATCGAGCTCGCGGCCACCAAGCCCGGCGCGCATCCAGACACCGTGCACCTCGCCGAGCGCCTGCTGGCCGTCAACGCGAGGAACGCCGACCTCGTCGACAGGCTCCTGACCCTCGCCGACGGCGGCAACGAACTCACTGAACCCATGCCCGTCGACCTCGCTGACATGGCGGCGGACATCCTCATCCAAACCGRCACGGACAATCCGACGAGCCCTCGGATCGACGCCAACCTCACGGCGGCTCCGGTGCTCGGAGACCCCATCCTGCTTCACCAGCTCGTCCGCAACCTCGTCGAGAACGCCATCGACCACAACGTGCCCGGCGGCTGGATCACCATCCGCACCGAGATGACCGACGCCCACGCGCACCTCATCATCGCCAACAGCGGCCCGCGACTCCTCCCCCACGACATCGACGGACTCTTCGAACCGTTCCGGCGTGGCCGACCCAACCAGGCAGGCGATACCGGCCGGCGTGGGTTCGGCCTCGGCCTCGCGATCGTCAAGGCCATCGCTGACAGCCACCACGCGCGCGTCACCGCCCAGCCCGGCAACGACGGAGGGCTGAGCCTGCGGATCACATTCCCAACCAGGATCGATCCCTGACATACGACGAAGCCCGAACTGGGCATCCAGTTCGGGCTTCGTCGATCGCGGAAGGCGACCGTCGCGTCGCCAGCTGGGACGTGGCCGTCGCCGCCATCACCGGCCTGGCTGGACCGGTCAGATCAGGTCGTCGGCGATCGCCTGAAGGCTGGCCAGCTCCCGTGCGGCCCAGCCTTCGTCGACGGACTCGGTACCGCGGAACCGGGGCTTGTCGACGAGATGGAACCGCAGGTTGGCTACCGTACCCGCGACCGCGAGCCAGGGCAGGACAGCCAGATCGCGCGGGCCGAGCGGGCGGACCTCGGTATATCCGGCGGCGAACGCGTCCCAGAACGGCGTGGCGCGCACCCCGGTCAGGTCGCTCGCGCGCCACCCATCACCGGCGAGATCAAAATCATAAATGACCAGACCGCCGCTGGTGAGACGAATGTTATCCAACGACACGTCGCCGTGGCAGGGCCCACGGTCGAGACCGTCGGCATGCTCGACGATCTGGCGCCGAGCCCGAGCCGCGACCCGACGAACGACATCCCGCGTCTCTGGCTGGTCGCGAAGCGCGGAAAGCACGGCTGCCAGCGGCTCGTCCAACATCCGCTCCAGGATGAACCCCCTGCCAGGTCGAACAGCGCGGAACGAGTCCCCAGCGGTATGCAACCGCGCAACGAGCCGACCGAAGTCGCGGTGGAGGGTCCCGTCGAACGGCTCCTCGGGCTTACACCCGTCGACATGCTCGGACAGCGCGAACGGTCGAGGGCCTTCCGGAGCGGCCAATTCACCGACGAGCTGGCCGCCCACGAGCGGCACGATCCTGGCCACGGGAACGCCGGCCGCCGCCAGATGAGCGACGAACTCCAGCTCCCAGGCCACCTCGGCATTCGACCGGCGGCCGTGGCAGTAAATCTTCAGCACATGACGCCCGCCCACGGAACGGACCTCGTAGACGTCGTTCACGAACGACCTCAACAGCATGCATCCCTCGACCACCAGCCCGTAGGCCTCCTCGACGACCACTCGCAGCGCGTCGGGCGCGAACACCGAACGCAGCACCGCCGTCACACCCCCGTATCCCGCACTACGCACGAACCGGCCTTTCCCGTCAACCGGGCGAAATTTCCCGCGCCCTCAGCCGTCTGAACCGGATGCCCTGATGCGACGAGGCCCGAACTGGGCATTCCAGTTCGGGCCTCGTCGATCGGAGGGCGACCGCCACGTCGCCGGACGGGACGCGGTCACGGATCACATGTACAGCAGGCTCCCGAGGACCACACCGACCACCGTGCCCACGATCGCCACGATCGTCGCCGTCTTGCCTCGGCTACTCCCCTTGCCCCAGGCCACGGCACCGCAGACGACCCCGGCGACCCCGGCGAGCGGGAACACGACACCGAGCACGCCCAGGACGAATCCCAGAATCCACAGCACGCGGACGCCGGAGGATTCGCCGGCGGGGTCAGCGCCGTACCGATGGGGCGAGCGGYCATACTGCTCCTGCCCGGATTCCGGATAGGGCATGAGCCCGGTCTGGTCGCCCGGCGGAACCGGGTACCCGGGATGCGGAGCGGCCTGGCCATCGGCGTTCTGGACGGCTCCCCCGTCCGGCAGTGCATACGGGTTGCTGTCCGTGACCCGCGAGTTCGCGGTGTCGGGCACTGACGTGGGCCTCGTCATTTCGACTCCGTTCTCTGCGTGTCCGTTCTGCGTCTACGTCGTCTGCTCCTACCCGGGTTTCCGCCGGACTCACCTGCAAGCTGACAGGAAATGGCGATTACCGCTGAAGTGTGTGGTCGATCAGCCCAGACGGCCCGCAGCCAGCTGCGGGCCGCCGACTGCGGCTAGGCTTTGGGGTGGCAGTTCAGACCGTGCTCTGCCGCGGCGGGCGCGGCCTCGAGAGGGTGTTCGAGCACCCTCTCGAGGGCCCGTCCGACTGGACGGCGCCTACTCGCAGAAGACACGCACCTTGGCATCGGGCTG
The DNA here is from genome assembly GCF_001854645.1 of Pseudofrankia sp. EUN1h. Taxonomy (NCBI): domain Bacteria; kingdom Bacillati; phylum Actinomycetota; class Actinomycetes; order Frankiales; family Frankiaceae; genus Pseudofrankia; species Pseudofrankia sp. EUN1h. Next base: position 66,370 of record NZ_MBLN01000081.1, read on the forward strand.
GTCGACCTCCACGGTCATCTCGTCGAGGTGCTCCACGAGTGCCTCGAGCTGTTCGGGCTTGAGCTGCGTCAGGTCGAACGGCACGCCCGACTTGTTCAGTTCGACGTTCGCCCGACCCAGTGCCTGTGGGGGGATCAGGGCCGCCAGCCTTACGCCGGCCCGCAGCAGCTGCAGCGGCACCCGCACGTTGACCCGCCCCGGCTCGCCGTTCTCCAGGGTGTTCACCACCACCCGCAGGTACTTCGCCCTGCCCTTCGGCCGGGTGTCGAGACTCGACGCCGTCGGCGGCTGGTCCCGTTCGAGCGCGGCGATGAGCTGCTCCGCCTCCACCGCGGTGATCTTTCCTTCGGCCAGCATGTCGAGGATGTCCTTGCGCTGTTCGTTCATCGGGTCCTCCTATCGGATGGTTATGAGCACGGCCGTTCGGCCCTGCGCGATGTCGACCCGGGTGCCGGGCAACGCGGAGACGAAGCGCCAACCGGTGCCGAGTGCCCGCACCGCGCTGACGCGGTAGACKAGGCAGGCCACGGCGGCCACCAATACGGCCAGGACGACGAAGGGCGAGAGCACGAGCACCACGGGGAGTACCGGGACCCAGATCCGGGTGGGACGACCGTCCGGGTGTTCGACCCGCGCGGTCACCAGCTGCGGCATCATCCGCGACCCTCCAGTGCGGCCAATGCCTGCTGGGCGGTGATCTCGCTGCGGCGCAACCGATCGATGATGTCGGCCCGCGACGGCGCCGGATCGGTCTCGACGAAGTCGAGCATCTGCGTGATCCGGTTCAGTCGCGACTTGATCGTCGGGTAGCTCACCCCGAAGATCCGCTCCATCTCCTTGATGGAACCGTGACACCGCACGAACGCCGTCACGAAGACCTGATCCTCGACGCCCAGCTGAGCCAGTTGCGGCAGCTCGAACTCGCCCTCGATCGCGACGCCGCTCCCAGCCAGGCGCACCCGCTCGACGGCGAACGGCTGACCCCGGGTCAGGTTCGTGAGTTCCTGCCAGTCCATCGCTTGCCCTGTCATATTTCAAGTTGTATCCGACTTGTGTTCAACTTTCAATATGTTGATCTTAATTTTCTTAGAAGCGGGCTTCCTTCGGGCTCCTTGCTGGTCCGCTGGTGCCCCCAGGCGCCGGACCGCGGGAAGGCTCAACCGGTGAGGGGGCGGCGGGCCGGTCGAGCACCGCGCTGAAGTCGTGGGCCGCCAGGTGGCCGAAGCCGACGCGCAGGTGGCCGAAGCCGACGCGGAAGAACCGGTCGTGCTCGCCGAACCGGGAGCCCGGTGCCACCCGCGGGTCTCGAGCGTGGCGAGACGGGCGCGGAAGCCGGCGACCGGGCCGCTGGCAGCCCATGACGACCTGACCTACGACGTCATCTGACGACGTCGTAGGTCAGGTGTGTCGCGGTCGACGTCGAGACCACACTCCGCTGCACCAGCGTGCGCGGCGCCGCGCCGGTGAACAGCGGCGTCCCGGCGCCCAGCACCACGGGCGCGAGGTGCAGCGTCAGCATGTCGACCAACCCGGCGTCGAGCGCCGAGCCGATCGTGGCGCCGCCGCCCATGAGGACGACGTCGAGATCCTGGCCGCTGTCCGACGACGCCGCCTCCGCCCGCACGCGCGCGGCGGTGACGGCGTCGGGCAGGCCGGTGGTGATGAACGTCCAGTCGAGATCGGAGAGCCGCACCGACTCCGGCGGCGAGCTCGTCACGACGACGAACGCGGGCTTGCCGACCTCGCCGGCGCCGTAGCCGGTCTCGTCGTTCCAACCCTTCGGCCCGTCGACCAGGTCGAACAGCCGGCGCCCGAGGATGACGGCGCCCGAACGGGACGTCGACTCGCGCAGGATCTGTCGATCGTCAGCGCTGTCGGAGAACGCCCAGATGTGCAGGGCTTCCCCTCCGATGCCCAGACCGCTGTCCGGTCCGGGGTCGGGCCCGGTGACGAAGCCGTCGAGGGAGATCGAGATGTCCGCGATGATTCGGGTCATGCCAGGGCGGACCCGGGCCGCCGCACGAACTCATCGCTCACACAAAGCGCGTTCGAGACCGTGCTCCACCAACCTCACAGCATGTGCCCTCGGCACGACCAGCAGGTGCCCCGGTGTCACCGGCTGGTAGTCCATGAACGCGAGCACGTCGTCATCCTCGTAGACGACGCTCGCCTTCGTCGCGTCCTCGGCGATCTCGCAGGACACGCACAGGTCGCCGGTCACCTGACCCAGGACACCATGCCGCGACCGCCGGCGCGTTTGGCGGCGCGACGCTCGGCACGGCCGGCCGACCGGCGACACCGTGGGGCGGCTGCCCGGGTGTGGGACCCGGGCAGCCGCGCATCACTTCTTCTTGGGACGGGCCGGCGTCTGCGCCAGCGTGCTGGCAGCGGCGGACTTCTCCGCCTTGGTCGCAGTCTTGCTGGCCAGCGTCTTGCCTGCGGCGGAGGCTGCCTTCACACCCGTCTGCCCGGTGCTGTCGGGTGCCTGCGACAGCGCGCTCGCCGCGGCGACCTTCCCTGCCTTCTTGGGTGCGTTCTTACGGGTCAGCGTCTTGCCCGCGGCCGAGGCGGCCTGAGGGCCGGTCTGACGAGGATTCCTTGCCATGATCAACACCTTTCTCCGGATCCGATGTGCCTCGCGACCCGGAAGCTGATGTCCGACGCAGTCTCACTCAGCGCTTTGGCATCAGCTCGGTCCCGCGATAACCGCCGGCCCCCACCAGGCCGGCGTTCGCCGTTTCAGCCGCCGAGCCCGGCGACCGCGACGAACCAGGAGCTACCCCAACTTCGACGACGAAACCAAAACAACTACGTCCAACCAGGCAAGCCGTCCCCTGCGACCGGCAGACAGTCCGAACCCATTGCCATCGACCGGGTGTCAGTCCTCAGTCGTCGGCTGCCGCCGGGCCCGGTGCCTGACTCGGCGAGGCCTCGGACGGCTGGATCTCCGTCGATGGCTGGCCTTGATGGTTTCGCCAGGTCAGCAGCACTGTCAGGAACACGGCGGCGACGAATCCCGTCGCCACGGTGAAGGCGCCGGCCATGCCGCCCGCCAGGATGTGGTGGTGCAGTTCCCGCGGGTCGAGGCCGGCTGGCGGGTTTCTCGCGGCGTCGCGGCTCGCGGCGCCGTAGACCGTGACCAGTACCGCGAGGCCGAGCGCGGCTCCGACCTGCTGCGTCACGACCATCATGCTCGACGCCGCTCCGGCGCCCTTCGGGTCGACGCCGGCGACCACGCTGATGTTGAGCGGCACGATCAGCATGCCGACCCCCAGACCAAACAGCAGCATCGGGCCGAGAATCCCGGTCGCGTAGCTCGTGTTCTCCGAGAGCTGGGTGAGCCAGCCCATCCCGCCGCCGCAGAGCGCGGCACCGGCGAGCATGAGCAGCTTCGCGCCGAGTCTTGGTAGCAGCGTGGACGTCCGCTGCGCGGAGACCAGGAGGCCGACCGAGAGCGGAAGGAACGCGAGACCCGCCCGCAGGGCGCTGAAGCCAAGCACCTCCTGGAGGAACTGGGTGGTGAAGAAGAACATGCTGAACATGCTTCCGAGCAGCAGCAGGAGCAGGAAGTAGGACCGGGCTCGGGCGGGTTCAGCCACCAGCCGCAACGGGACCACCGGTTGCTCGGTCCGGGCCTCGTGGGCGACAAACAGTGTGAGCACGACGACCGCGAGTCCGAACGCGGCCAGGGTCCAAATATCGTCCCAGCCGTCGGACGACGCCCGGATGAAGCCGTACGTCAGGGCGGCCAGGCCGACGGTCGCGGTGAGCGCGCCGGTGACGTCGAACCGCCCGGGACTGCGCGTCGGGCCGCGGACGAACCTCGGCGCCAGCGCCGCGACCCCGATCGCGATCGGGACGTTGATGAACATGACCCAGCGCCAGGACACCCAGGTGGTGAGCATCCCGCCGAGGATGAGGCCGATCGACCCGCCGACGCCGTTGGCCGCGGCCCAGGCCGCGAGCGCCTTCGTCCGGCGGGGGCCCTCGGGGAAGTTCGCCGTGAGCAGCGCCAGGGCGTTCGGCGACGCGCAGGCGGCGCCGACGCCCTGGCCGACGCGGCAGGCGATCAGCATCCATGACTCGGTTCCGAGGCCGCCGGCCAGCGAGGCGGCGGCGAACAACAGGACGCCGGCCTGGAAGACCCGCAGTCGGCCAAGGATGTCGCCGGCCCGGCCGCCCAGCAGGAGAAGGCCGCCGAAGGCGAGTGTGTAGGCGTTGAGCACCCAGGCCAGGTCGGTGGGTGAGAAGCGCAGCGCCCGTTGGATGTCGGGCAGCGCGACGTTCACGATCGTGGTGTCCAGGACCAGCATCAGCTGGCTGGACACGATCACGGCGAGAGTGACGCCGCCCCGCGTCCGGTCGGGTGGAGCGATCCGGCGGGGTGGAGCACCGGGGGGACGCTCCTCGCGCGGGGCCGCCGCCGCGGCTGTCGACATCGATACCTCCTCGACGGAGCCCAGATAAGGTCCGATCTCGTACCTTGCGGGCATGCTAGCAAGACCGTCGACCCATTGGATACCAATGAGTATCTTAAAATTGGCGATACGATCGAGGCTGTGCCGCGAGGATCGAGCGCGACGACCGGGTGGGAGTAGCCGGCCCATGACGGTCGCCCCCACCCCCGGCTCGCGCCCCGGCGCCAYCACGGCCACGCGCCGCCGCGGCGACAACCTGCGAAAGGCGATCTTCGACGCCGTGTTCGAGCAGCTACAGGCGGTCGGCTACGCCAATCTGACCATGGACAAGGTCGCGGCGGCCGCGCGGACCAGCAAGACCGTCCTCTACCGCCGGTGGGCGACGAAGGACGACATGATCAACGAGGCGTTGCGGGACGTGCTGCCCTCGCCCGCCGCCGTGGTACTGACCGGCGAGGTACGCGCGGACGTACACGCACTGTTGCGGTGCGTGCAGACCTCCTTCACCTCGACCAGAGGGACGGCGCTCCAGCTCGTCTCCGCGGAGGCCGGCTGCGAGCGAGGGTTCGTTCGCCAGGCCGTCATCCAACACGTCGTCGAGCCCTGCATCGACCTGATCTTCGAGGTGCTGCGGCGCGGCGCCGAGCGCGGCGAGGTCCGCCCCGAAGCGGCGTCCCGGCTGGTGGCCAGCAGCGGTCCCGCGATGCTGGTCCAGTACTCCCTGCTCCACAGCCCGCTGCTACCCGACGAATTCGTCACCTCCGTCGTCGAGCAGATCGTGCTGCCCCTGACCGAGCAGGTTCCGACCAGCGGCGACCGGCTCACCTCGACGACACCCACACCCGTCACGGCCGCATAGAAACGGCGGGCGCTCCCAACCGCACGTCGGACGCGTCGATACTGGACGTCACCGGACGCCTGCGCCGGTATCGACGATTGAGGTGTGTTCATGGCCGGCGAGAACACAGCCAGGCTCGCGGTACTGATCGACGCGGACAACGCGTCGCCCGCGAGCGTCGAGGGGCTGCTGGCCGAGGTCGCCAAGTACGGCACCGCGCACGTCAAACGTGCCTACGGGGACTGGACCGGAACCAGCCTGCGGGGCTGGAAGGACCAGTTGCTCGCCCAGTCGATCCAGCCCATCCAGCAGTTCGCCTACACCAGCGGCAAGAACGCCACCGACGCGGCGATGGTCATCGACGCGATGGACCTGCTGTACTCCGGCCGCTTCGACGGGTTCTGCATCGTCTCCAGCGACAGCGACTTCACCCGGCTCGCCCAGCGTGTGCGCGAGTCGGGGCTGACCGTGTACGGCTTCGGCGAGCGCAAGACCCCGAAGGCCTTCGTCGCCGCGTGCGACAAGTTCATCTACGTCGAGAACCTGACCGACGCCGAGCCCATCGCCACCGCCGGAGTGGTTCCCAGGCTGAGCACACGCCCACCCACGTTGCAGCTCAAGGGGGATGCCGAGYTGATCAACCTGCTGCGCAATTCGATAGACGCCGCCTCGGACGACGACGGCTGGGCGACGCTGGCCTCCGTGGGGCACATCATCACCAAGCGAAAGCCGGATTTCGACTCCAGGAGCTATGGCTACACCAAGCTCAGCGACCTGCTGACCGCGATCAGCCTGTTCGAGGTGAGTCGCCGCAGCCCTGGCGACGGAAAGCCCGGGATCATCTACGTACGCGACAAGCGGAGCATCCACAGCGAGAAACCCAAGATCACCACGCTGGGAGGGTGAGGCGGGAAGGCGCGGCCCGCCGGTAGCGGCGGTCGGCGGCGCCCTCCGCCGGGTCGATGTCGTCAGGCGGCCCGGTGGGCGGCGAAGAAATCCGCGTTCTGCGCCTTGAACTCCGCGTTGAACTGGTGCTCGCCGATCGTGGCGAGCGTCTCGGCGTCAACCGCGGTGCGTTGGCCCGCGGTGAGGCCTGCGGGTAGACGGACGCCGCTGAAGGGATCGCTGACGGTGTTCCCGCGTCCTGCGGGCAAGGAGACCAGCAACTGGCCAGCGGAATCGATCATCCCGGCCTGCCGGTAGGCGGCGACGACCGCCGTCGCCGTCGCCTCGGTGACGCCTGGTACGCGCAGATAGCGCGCCGGGGTCACGGCTCGCTGACTGACCTCGTGCAGCTCGGTGGGGTATCCGGCGCGGGCGATCGCGGCCAGGTCGGCCTTTTCCTTGGCGGGACTGGTAACGGTGTCGTTGGCCCCGACCACCATGAAGGTGGGCACCCGCAGCCCGCCGAGCCGGTCGACAGCCTTGGTCGGACCGGCCATGTACAGGGCTACCGCGCCGATGGGGACATCGGCCGAGCTCTCGGCCGCGGCCCACAACGCGGCGAACGCGCTGCCGTTGGACATGCCGATGCCGTATGTGGGTGTGCCGGCGTCGACGGCGGTGGTGTCGATGACGTGCCGGCGCAGCCGGTCCATCCGAGCCAGGTCGGGGTTGGACGTCATGGACGGGTCGTCGACGTTCCAGCGCCGATCTCCGGAGCGTTCGGTGCTCTCCGTGGCCACATAGCCGAACCCTCTGCCGATCATCTCGTTGAGGACGTCGACACTCTCGACCTTGACCGCGAAGTTGGCGCCACCGCCCGAGCCGTGGAAGAAATAGATGATCCCCGCGGGATGGGCAGGGATGTACGAGTAGGTGGTGAAGCCCTCGAAGCTTCCCTGGTTGGGCGGTACAAGCGGATACACCGGCTGGGTCGACACCCCGACGGCCGGGTCGACGCCCGCCGTCACGGTGCCGGGCGTACCGGGCGTCGCCGACGCGTCGGCGCCCGACGAAGGGACAACCGCGCCCGGCCCACGGTTGGCAGCGGCACCTCCACAGCCGGCGAGCAGCACGGCGACGACCACTGTTCCGATCAGTGTTCTCGTCGTACGCCAGGTCGCGCCCGTCCTCGGCGTGCGCGGGCCTCGCGTCGCGGATGTCCTCACGGCGGCGAGCCTGTCCTCTGGCCCCCGCCCGCCGGGTAAGAAAATCATCAGGCTCAGGTAAAACCGAGCAGATTCTCGTGAAGGCGCCGCTCGATTCGCCGGATCCCTACGCCGAGTTCCGGGCCATGGCCCCGGCTGTCACCGACAGGGTCTCGCCGGTGACGTAGCGGGCGTCGTCCGAGCAGAGGTAGGCGATGGCGCCGGAGATGTCGGCCGCCTCGACCCACGGCACCGGGATGGCATGGCTCGAACCGTAGGCGGCCGCGGCGTCGGCCACCGTCGGGTTCTCGGTCGGCACCATCTCGCGCAGCATCTCCTGGCTGAGAATCATCGGCGTGTCCACCGAGGTCGGCAGCACCGCGTTGACGGTGATGCCCTGCGTGGCGACCTCGAGGGCGAGCGTCTTGACCAGGCCGATGACGCCCCACTTGGCGGCGGCATAGTGCCCCAGGTAGGGCTGGCCGGTGCGTCCGGCGAGCGACGAGGTGGCCACGATCCGGCCGAACCGCTGCTCGAGCATCGTCGGCAGTACCGCGCGCAGGGTGTTGAAGACGCCGGTGAGGTTGATGTCGATGACGTCGCGCCAGGTGTCGTCGGTCATCTTCGCGATCGTGCTCTTGCTCAGGACCGCCGCGTTGGCCAGGCAGAAGTCGAGGCGGCCGAGCTCACCGACCGTCTCGGTGACCGCTTCGGCGACCTGAGCGGGATCGCGCACGTCGGCGACGATCGTCAGGCACCGGCGGCCGAGGTCCTCGACCAGCTTGGCCGTCTCGGCCATCTCCTCCCGCGTTCCGAGCGGATAGACGATGGAACCGGGCCGCTGGGGAGCGTCGAAGATCGCCACATCGGCGCCCTCCGACGCGAACCGCACGGCGTGCGACCTGCCCTGGCCGCGGGCTCCGCCAGAGATGAAGACGACACGTCCGTCGAACCGCCCCATGGGTGAACTCCTGTCTCGTCGATCAAAGCTCGCTCGTCAGGCCGGTTTCACGGCCGGGGCCGGGGCCGAAGTCGGGGTAGAGGCCGGGCCCGCGGCCATACCCGGGGTCGTGGCCGCGGATCCGCGGCGGGCGCCGGACAGGGCGAACCCCGAGTAGCCGGCAGCGGCGCAGTCGTCACATGCCTCGCGGTAGGCGACCATGCCGCCGATGTAGGGCATGAACTGCCGGGGTTTGCCGTCGATGTTGGCGCCMAGGTACCAGGATCTCGCGTGGAGATACAGGGTGTGGGTCGCGACCGTGTGCACGTGGGCTGCCCAGGCGTCCTGGGCCTCGGCGTCGGCCTCGATGCGGGTGAGGCCCCGTTCGCGCAGGTAGGTGAGGCAGGCGACGACCCAGTCGACGTGCTGTTCGTTCGCCCGGATCACGTTGGCCAGCACCGAGGGACTGCCCGGCCCGGTCAGGGTGAACAGGTTCGGGAACCCGGCGACGGCGATGCCCAGCAGGCTGCGCGGCCCGCTGGACCACCGCTCGGCGAGCGTGTCACCATCCGCGCCGCGCAGGTCGATGCGGGTCAGCGGGCCGGTCATGGCGTCGTACCCGGTCGCGAAGACCAGCGCGTCCAGGTCGTACGTCGCCGCCACGGTGTCGATCCCGGCCTCGGTGATCGTCGTGATCGGCTCGCGTCGCAGGTCGACCAGCGTGACGTTGTCACGGTTGTAGGTCGCGAAGTAGCCGGTGTCGAGGCAGATCCGCTTCGAGCCGATCGGGTAGTCGGTCGGGACGAGCGAGGCCGCGGTGTCCGGGTCGGCGACGATCTCGCGGATCTTCCCGCGGACGAACTCGGCGAGTGTCTCGTTGGCCTCGAGGTCGCGCCCGGTGTCGGTGTAGGTGCGCATCAGCTCGGTACCGCCGACGGCCCAGCGGTGTTCGTACTCCTCGGCGCGCCGCTCAGGCGGGTCAGCCAAGGCGCAGCGGTCGGTCCCGGCGTTGTACACGCCCGCGTTGGTGCTGCCGGAGGCGAGCAGTCCCTCGTAGTCGCGCTGGGCGACCCAGATCTCGCGGCTGGACATCGGCCGGTTGCGGGCCGGCAGGCTGTAGTTCGGGGTGCGCTGGAAGACCGTGAGGTGGGCGGCCTCGGCGGCGATCTCAGGGATGGCCTGGATGCCCGACGAGCCGGTACCGATCACCCCGACCCGTTTGCCCGCGAGGTCGACTCCCCCGTGCGGCCACCGGCCGGTGTGGTGGATGGGGCCGGTGAAGCGGTCGCGGCCGGGGATGTCCGGCACCTGCGTCGCCGAGAGCGCGCCGACCGCCGCCACCAGGAACCGGCAGCGTAATCGCCGGCCCCGGTCGGTCTCGACGGTCCAGGTGTGGTCGCCGTCGTCGTAACGCGCGGAGGTGATCCGGGTGTCGAAAGTGATCATCGGCAGCAGATCGAAGCGCTCCGCGACGTACTCGGCGTACCGCAGGATCTCGGGCTGGCCGGCGAACCGCTCGGACCAGGCCCACTGGGCGGTCAGCTCGCGCGAGAACGAATAGCAGTAGTCGACGCTCTCGACGTCGCAGCGGGCCCCCGGGTAACGGTTCCAGTACCAGGTGCCGCCGACGCCCCCGCCGGACTCGAACGCGCGGGCCGAGAAGCCGGCTCCGCGAAGCTCGTGGAGGGCGTACAGGCCGCCGAAACCGGCTCCGATGACGATGACCTCGTAGTCGAGCGCCGGGTCGAGCGCCGCCTCATGYGCGTCGGCGGTCATCCGGTCACGCCGCCGATCACGCCGCCATCGGCCTCGCCCGGCACACCGCGACGGCCGCCTGGCGCGGTCTCAGTCGCCACCCTCACGCCGACCCGCCCCCATTCCTCTTCCCGTTCCCGCCGTTCCCGCCGGTTCGGACGACCCCGAGCCCGGCGGCGAGCGGTGCGAGCAGGCCACCTGGGCCGAGCGGCGACATCAGCCTCACGGGCCCCGGCTCCCACCCGATCAGACCTCACCGAGACTCGGTTGGATAACGTATACCATTCTGCCTGCCAGGCACTCCCGGTTCCGGCACCCAGCTGGCCCCTGGGCTACTGGCCAAGCCGGTGGCCGCACCAGCGGTTGCGGCTGTCGGGAGTGGCGGCCGGGTTTGGGACGACGTCGTACCGGGTGCCGGCGGCGTTGACCTTCATGAACGTGTAGCAGAGGTTGACCTGGCCGAAGTCCTTGGTCATGTCGACCGGTCCCGGCAGCAGGCCGCCCGCGTCGTATGTGCTGGCCCGCAGGGCATCGATGTAGGAGGCGCGCGTCGGGCAGTCACCGGCCTTGTCCAGTCCGTAGAGGAACAGGTCGGTGTCGATGTACGCGACCAGGGCGAGTTGCTGGTCGGGTGGCTGAAGTTCGGGTGAGTACTGCCGCATCGCGCCCAGGTAGGCCTGGTGCGCGGGACTGCCGATCTCGAACGGGACGTAGCTGGTGGCGACGTTCAGGCCGCTCAGCGCGCTGCCGTACTTGTTGAGCAGGCTCTCGTCATATCCGTTGGCCGCGAAGATGACCTTCACCGGAGCGCCGGCCGTCTTCATGCCCCGCACGAGTGCGGCCAGGTCGGGGCCGTTGGAGGTGGTGATCACCACGTCGACGTGGGCCTGGCTCAGCTGCTGGCCCAGCTGGACTGGGTTGGTGATGTTCGGGTTGTAGAGGAAACGGCCGGGCGCGGTCGGGATGCCCACGGACGCGAGGCTGCTGGTGATCCTCCCCGTGACGTCCCGGTCGACCGGGCTGACATCGTTCTGGACCACGGCTGCCCGGGTGCCGCCCTGCGCCTTGACGTATTCGCCGTACGTCGAGACCGACGGCCCGTCGGTGAACTGGTACGCGTACGCGAACATGTTGCGGTATCGCGGGTCGGCCCAGAACTGTTCGGCCGGGACGCCTGTCACCGGGATGCCTCGCTCCCGCAGGTAGTCGGCTCCGCCGGAGGCGGTGATGGATGCCTCGACGAGGCCGAAGACGTCGTCGTTCTCGACCAGCTCGCGGACGGTCTCGAGGTTCTGGGTGGCCACGCTGCCGTCGTCGCGCCAGGTGTAGACCAGTTTGCGGCCGTGGATCCCGCCGGCCGCGTTCGCCTGCTCGATCCTCGCGATGAATCCGCTCCGGGCGGCGGTGAACGCGGTGGCGCCCGCGCCGGTGTCCGGGTAGACGAAGCCCAGGCGGATCTCGCCCGCGCTGTATCCGGGGGTGTCGCAGCCGGTGCCGCCGACGGGACCGCTGCTCGTGTGATCGGTCGGCGCCGCCGAACAGGCCGCGGCGAGGACCGCGACCAGCGCGACGACCAACCCGGTCGGCCGTGACAGCTCGAATCCGCGTCGTACCCGCGGGCCGCGGGTGGTGTCTCGCGAGCGGGAGCGCGCCGCGCCGCGGCCCGGTCGCCGCCGCGAGCCGGGTAAGGCCGCGTCGGCCGTCCGCGCATCCGCCTCACCGAGCATTTCGGTACCTCCGTCGGTTGATGCCCTCCGGCCCCGCGAGGCCCATACTCTGGACATGTCGCACGCCACACCCTAGATCTAGGTTCTTTTCCACCGAGGCCGTGGGTTCGGTCAGTCAACAGAGCTGGCATTTCTTGACAGATCCCGTGGCCCGAAGGCACAGAACAGCGTTTCAGCTATGTGCACGTCCTACGCGGAGCCTCGGCGGCGCGGCACGGCGGGCGAACGGGAGGTGCCGACCGCGGCGGTCACCTTCGACGAGCTGGCCTCTGCCGTCGTCGGGCGCCGCGTCCTCCCCGAGACCCACTCAAACAGGCCACGCTCCTCGATCGCGGCAGTGCCGCCTGACGTTCGGGGCTTGGTCATGCCCGCTCCCCCGGAGCGATTGATAATTGCCCCATGAGCGAGACCTTCACGGACCGCTGGGGAGTCCCGGTGCAGGCCACCGACCTGGCCGCCATCACGTTGCTGGACCAGGCGATCGAGGACCTCGTCTCGCTCGCCGGGGACCCGGTCGGGGGCGCCGAGGCCGCGATCGCCGCGGACGGCGACCTGGCGCTCGCTCGGATCTTTCGCGCCTACCTGTCGCTCTATGCCACGACCGCGGACGGTGTCGCCGAGGCCAGCGCTCTCCTCAAGCCGCTGGAGGCCGACGCGGCCGGCCCCGGCGAGGCCCCGATCAGGCGGACCGGGCCGGTCGCCCCGACCGCGTCAGTCGCCCCGCGCGAGACCCACCACCTGGCCGCCGCTCGGGCCTGGGCTGACGGCGACTGGCAGGCGGCCACCCGCGCGCTGCGGGGCGCCCTGGTGGCCAACCCCCGTGACCTGCTGGCCCTGAAGGTCGCGCAGGATCTCTGCTTCTTTCTCGGCAACCGCCAGGAGCTGCGCGACGTCGTCGCGCGGGTGCTTCCCGCCTGGCCGGACAGCGACCCGGCCTGGGGGTTCGTCCAGGGCATGTACGCGTTCGGCCTCGAGGAGAACGCGGACTACGCAGGAGCGCGGGACGCGGCCCGCCGCGCCCTTGCCCGTGACCCGAAGGACGTCTGGGCCGTGCACGCGCTGGCTCACGTGTTCGAGATGGAAGGGAGTCTCGACCCGGGCGTGTCGTTCCTGACCTCCTCAGCTCCCGACTGGCGGAACAGCTACTTCGCGGTGCACAACTGGTGGCATCTCGGGCTGTACCTGCTGGAGCTGGGCCGGGCCGACGACGCGCTCGCGCTGTACGACGAGCGGATCCGCGCGGTCAGGTCCACCGAATGGCTGGACATCGTCGACGCGGCGGCGCTGCTGTGGCGGCTGGCGCTGTACGGGAAGGACGTCGCCGGCCGCGCGGCCGCGCTCGCGGCGGACATCTCCGACCTGGTGGGTGCATCGACCTACCTCTTCAACGACTGGCACGCGGTCATGACCTTCGGGCTCGCCGGCGATCACGCCCGCGCGGCGCAGGTCGTCGCCGCCAACCAGAACCCGACCGCCCCCACGAACAGACTGGCGGCCGAACGGGCCGGACGTACGCTGCTCACCGCCTTCTCGGCGTTCACCGCCGGCGAGCCGGCGGCCACCGTGGACCTCCTGATCGACATCCGCCCCGAGGCCCATGTGGTCGGTGGGAGCCACGCGCAGCGCGACATCATCGACCTGACTCTGATGGCCGCGGCGACAAGGTCCGGGCAGGCCGGCCTCGCCCGCGCCCTGGTCACCGAGCGGGTGGCGCGCAAGCCGTCGGCCGAGCCCTCGGCTCGTGCCCTGCTCCTCGCGAACGACGGCGACGAGGCCTGGCTCGCCTGGGAGCCCACGGCGTAGCTCCGTTCCAGGCCTCTTCCGATGGAAGCGGCCGGGGTCCGGCTCCTGTCATCATCCGTCGGTGGGCCTTCCCGTCGATCAGAGGAGACCCTGACGAGTGGCACCGTCCGGCGCTCTCGCGGAACTGCTGCAGCACCTCCGGGAACGCAGCGGTCGCACGTACACCTCCCTGGAGCGGCGCACCGGGATCAGCCGGTCCAGCCTGAACCGCTACTGCCTCGGCAGCGCGGTCCCGCCGAGCTACGGCGTCGTGGAGAAGATCGCCGTAGCCTGCGGCGCGAGCCGGAGCGAGCTCGACGCGCTCTACCGGGTATGGGCCGAGGCGCGTGCCGACGAGCGGCCGCCCAAGCCCGAGCCGGCGGCCGAGGGACGAGGACGAGCAGGCGCCTCGACCCGCGACACCAGAGCCCGCCGCACTGAGGCTCGCGGCACCGGAGCCGGCGGCCGGTGCGGTGGCGGCGGCTGCCGTACGAGTTCCTGTCCGCCTGGTCGCCGGCGCCCGGACGGCCGGCCTTCGGGCGCAGTACACGTTCGGCGGCACGCCGGCCTGGGCCAGCCCGGCCGGGCCTCGCTCGCCCTACCCCGAAGAGCCGCGAGCCTCCGCGCCGGACTCGATGGACTATGGCGGGCCCGGCGGCCCCGGCAGGCCCGGCGGTGCGGGCGGTGCGGGCGACGGCCGCGGCGGTGGGACCGGCGACGTCGTGGCCAGGGTGGCTTCGACGTCGGGCAGCCAGAACGCCACCTCGAGGGTCTTGAGGGCTGCCCACCGGGACAGCTCGTGCCCTACTCGCGTCGCACCGACGAAACTCACGAGGAAGGCCCCCACGCAGAACGCGGCAAGACCTCGCTCACTACCGACGATCAATTCGACGGCGGCGACGCCCGCCGACAGAAGGAACGCAAGCCCGGCGTTACGCAGCGCTATTCCGCTGGCCCGCAACCGGCTTATCTCAACCGCCGAGTCCGGCGCCTTGACCTCGATGGCGGCGAAGACGAGCGCCGGGTCGACCTGGACGAACGCCATGGACTGGGCAGCGGGAAAGCGGTCGAGGAACTCCCGCCGAGCGCTGCGCCCGCGGCCCAGCCACCGCGGCATCCGCCGCCCCAGAAACCGGCGCGGTGCATAAGTGAGCTGGCCGAGCAGGTAGCTGGCGATGATCCCACCCGCGATCAGCAGCGTGGAGTTGAGGTCGCCGACCTGCCCGAGGTCGACCCACGACGCCCGGTCCAGGACATACAGCAGCAACGCGAGGTACAGCGAGCCGGGAGTCGAGTAGGCGAAGACGTCAAAAACCCCGAGACTGAGATTCACGTTCGCCTCTCTCCGGTCCGCCGCGTCCCATCCTGCGCGGACGGTGCCGGCGGTCGATGCCCAKCTGTCACCGCGATCATCTCAACACCACGGTGCCGGCCGCCGCGTCAGGTCACGCGGCAGCCGAGGCGTGCGCGCGCCGTTCCTTTCCGCGCGCCGCGGCCCGGCTGCCGCCTCAGCCGGTGGTGATCTCGGCGAGTCGCCGCTCGAGATCGCGGGCGGCGGGGAGGGACGCGTGCTGGCGCAGCCGGGCGCGCACCTCGTCGGCGCGCCGGGCGTTGCGCCGGGACCGGGTGACCGTCAGCAGTGGGACGGCCTGAGCGGCCAGCGCGCAGCCGGCGTCGACGTCACCCAGGTCGATCTGCACGCCCGCACGGCGCAGCAGGTACGTCGCCCGGTCCCGCACCTTCTCGGTCGGATGGGCCGCCTGTGCCCGGCTGAGCCATCCGTCGGCTGACAGCAGACGACCGAGGTCGATGTAGCAGCAGCCGACCTGAGCCTGGAACTCGGCCTCGTCGAAGTAGCACGCCCAGGCCGGCTCCGGCGTCGTCTCCTGGTCGAACGCGGATTCGGCGAGGCTGAGCTCACGCATGCAGGTGACCTCGTCGCCCAGCGCCGCGTGCGCCCGGGCCTTGCGCATGTGCAGCATCGCGCCGACCCGGCCGGTGGTGGCGCCCGCGGTGCGCACGGCCGCCTCGGCCAGCCCGATCGCCTCGACGGGCTGGGAAAGGTCGACGCACTGCAGCGACATGTTCTTCAGCACGTTCGCGCCGAGCAGGCGGTCACCGGCGGCGTGCGCGGCGTGCAGCGCGGTCACCCAGTAGCGCTGCGCACCTGTCTGGAACCCGGCGTCGAAGGAGACCCAGCCGGCGAACCGGGCGAGCTCGGCGGCCACGACGTGCAGCTCTCGGCCGATCCGCTCGGTGTAGCGGCCGCGGGCGAGCAGCTCCGTCACCACCCCGAGCTCCGCGTCGACGAGCCGGCGCACGCTTGCGCCGCCGAGCCGGTCGTCCATCACCCGCAGGCCGGGAATGCTGTGCGCGATCCGGTGCACGATCTGCTCGTCGACGAGACCGCCGTCCAACGCGCCAGCGAGGTGCACCGGCTCCAGCCCCAGCCACTCGTCCGCGAGTGCGGCGACGCCGGGGCCGCTGATGGTCAGGAAGCCACGGCGGTCGGTCACCGCGTCCTGGACGACGTCGGTCAGCGCGGTCAGGCTGCCAACCTGGGTCCAGGGGTAGTCGAGCCGGACGTTGTCGCCGGTAGGCAGCCAGGACGGCCAGGGATGGGACTCCAACCGCTCGGTGGGCACTCCCAGCTCCGTCGCCAGCGCCAGCTGGGACACCCGGTCCGGGACGACGCCGCGGTGCTCCCAGCGCCACACCTTCTGCCGCTCGGCAGCCATGTTCCCCTCGCCGAGATCGCGGGCTCTCTTGGCGACGACCCGGGCGAGCTTCTGATAGGTCCAGCCCCGCTGGGTGCGGACGAACGTCAGCGGATGGGTGCATACCTGGGCGTTCACGGTCATTGTCGGCGGTCCTCTCGGTTGCGGGCAGAAGCGTCCGGGAGACGGCTGAACCGGGGCGCGGGCAGGGCGCTCCGCGACGACGGTCTGGCGCTGAGACAGGCAGCTCATCGGCCGCCCAGAGGGGAAACACCCGGCCAGGCGCACGGCTGCGGGATCTGAGTAACTGGCCACTGGCCGAGATATCCGGCGTTGCGGAGGCGGCAGCTCGGTCTGCTGGTCACATCCGCCGGTCACATCCGCCGGTCACGGAACCACGGGTTTATCGTTGGGCCACGTGACGGGATCGCCGATTCTGGCCGTCGGCCACGGAGAAGGAGTAACGACCTTCCTCCGTCGGAAATCCGTTCCCGCGGCCGCGGCATCAGACGGCCCTGGAACCGCTGTCAGGAGATATTGGGGGGTAGCAGTAGGGACGCCACGGCTCGGTGCGTCGAGGCGCATGGACCTCGTAGCGCTCGGCTGTCATCCCAGCCGCGGCCGCAGTCAGGACAGCGCCGGGGAATGACGGCCAGTACTCGAGCAAGGTCGGCGGACCGCCGGAGTCTGTGCGCGGTGGTCGCCGAGCCGGCGGCCGCCACGGCCGCGAGTGCCAGCGCGGCCAGAGCGAGGATGACGGCAGCCAGCATTCATACCTCCCAAGACAGGGAAGGCGGGGGACTGCGTCCCCCCGCCTTCACCCGGACCCGTCGTGCGCGCCGATAGCTTCGGCGGGCCTGATCGCCACTTCGTTGTAGCGATCTGTCTACGGACAGTACGCCCGTGCAGACGCCTTTGCATACGCCAGGCCACACTTGGCCCACGATCAGCCCATTGGACTCCGGAAGGCTGGCCACAGTTGGTCCACCGGTGGATTTCAAACCGATACACAACGACGCAGGTAGCGGGTTCGCCAGCCGACCCGGTCCGGCATTTCGGACAGGCACACCATTCGAACTGTGCCCGCCGTCACATTCCCTTAATGCGCGATCAATCGACGCGCATGCCCGGCGTCCCGGCGGGAAACCGGACACCTCCGCCGCGTGGCTCTCGAGACGAAAACCGCCGGACCGGCCTGGAAGACTGGATGGCATGCTCGATCACATCGCGCTTCAGGTATCCGACGTCTCGACGAGCGCCGACTTCTACGACGTCGTTCTGGCTCCCCTCGGCGGCAGGCGGCAGGCGCAGTTCGACAGAGGCGCCGGCCTCGTCGTCGGCTTCGGCGTCGACGCGTCAACCTTCTGGATCGGGCCGGTGACGACGGCCGGGACCGCTCGGGAGGTGCACATCGCCTTCGCCGCCCCTGACCGCGCCGCCGTACGCGCCTTCGAGGCCGCCGCGGTCGCCGCCGGCGCGGAGGTGCTGCACAGCGCCCGGCTCTGGCCGCAGTACCACCCGTCGTACTACGGCGCCTTCGTCCGCGACCCGGACGGCAACAACGTGGAGGCCGTCTGCCGCACCCCCGAGCCGGACGCGCTCTCCCGGCCGGCGCTCCCGCACCCGTAGACCTTTCTCAGGTCATCGACGGGTGCGCATGGAAGTAGGCCAAGGCCGTGGCGGTCTTGGTCTGCTGCGGGCCGGTCAGGTCGATACCGTGATCGCGCAGGACCGTCGCGGTCCGCGCCGCGGCATGCAGGACCTCCTCCGGGCGGCAGCGCGTCGACAGTTCCAGGAGCTGGGAGCCGTCCGGGAACGTCCAGCGCTCGACGAGCAGCCGACGGCTGTCACCGGGAACGACGAGCGTGCGGCGGCGGGCGTCGACGGGACCGTGCGCCACGAGTTCGCCGAGCCGGACGCCGTTCGGGAGGTGCGCGGTGAGCAGGCGCAGCTGCGGTTTCGTGAGCAGCCGGTGCAGCGGCAGCTTTCCCCGCGCCACCTGTTCGACGTGACCTGGCAGGAGATGGCTCTTCAGCGCCGCCGAGCAAAGGTAGCTGCCGGGCATGCCGTCTATCTCGACGGTGAAACGCTTGGACCGGCGCAGGGCAGGCGAGATGGCGGCGGGGTCGACGGGGCGTAGTTTCACGACCGCGTCGTCGTGGCGGTCCGGCATCCGGCGGACCCTGGTGATGACGCCGCATCGGAAAAGCATCCGGTCGGGGGTGTCGAAATAGTAGACACGTTGCCGGCGGGCATTGCGAAAGCTGATGCGCAGACTTTCACGGACCGCCTCGTGCGCGGTTTCCGGCACGATCAGCTTGAGCTCCACCCTGTCCGTCTTGCGCGCCAGTTCGACCAGCCGGTCGAGCTCCCGTTCCGGGAGCCGCCAGAATCCCTGCGATGCGCGTTTCACCTGTTCTGTTTGTCTGCCCACCGGGTCTCCTCGATCCGACGGATGACGGGACACGACCAGCAGAGGGTGCGCTGGCCGGTGGGCGCAGCCGTCGTTTTCGAGCCATCCATGTCCGAACGCATATATGCCCGCGCCGACGCCAGTCATGCGTCGGCGCGGGCGTACAAGATCTCGGCGAATCCTATCCCGCGGCGCCGGCGGCCGCGTGGATGGCCCGCAGCCTGGTGGTGGGTGACCGGCCGATGAGGTCGCGCAGGTCGTGGCGGTCGGTGAACAGCTCGCCGCGGGCCAGCCCGGCGTCGGCGTCGGCCAGCACGTCGGCGAGCTCGGCCGGCAGCCCAGCGCCGGCCAGCGCGGCGGCATATCCGTCGGTCGGTAGGTCACGGTAGGCGATCGGCGTGCCCAGGACCTCGGAGAACGAGGCGGCGAGCTCGGTGAGGGTGAACGCCGCGCCGCCAAGCTCGTAGGTCGCGCCGGCGTGCCCGTCGCCGGTGAGTACGGCGGCCGCGGCGGCGGCGTAGTCGACCCGGCCGGCCGCGCTGACCCGGCCGTTCCCGGCGGCGCCCAGCAGGACCCCGTGCTGGCGGATCGCGGGCAGCTGGTCGGTGTAGTTCTCCAGATACCAGCCGTTGCGCAGGATCACGAACGGAATTGCGCCGGCCCGCAGGTACTGCTCGGTGCTGTGGTGCTCCGCGGCCAGTCGCGTCCGCGCGGCGCCGGCGTTCAGGACGCTGGTGTAGGCGACCAGCGACCCTCCTGCCGCCACCGCGGCGTCGATGGCGCGCCGGTGGTTGTCGAACCGGTGCCCGACGGTCGTGGTCGAGACCAACAACAGCCTCTCGACGCCGTGGAACGCCTCGGCCAGGCTGGCGGGGTCGGCGAAGTCCGCCCGACGGGTCGTCACCCCGGTCCGCGCGGTGAGCGCGCTGAGCCTGCCGGCGTCACGACCGGTCGCCACGAGCTGCCCGGCGGGCACGCCCGCCGCCAGGAGCTGATCGATGACGAGTCGGCCGAGCTGCCCGGTCGCACCGGTGATCACAAGGGACACGATCTACTCTTTTCGTGGTGGTCACGCTGTCCCCACCACCCAATGCCGCACACTCTCCATTGGGAAGTACCCACCTTGAAGTAAGCTACTAACCATGCTGGCGGTTCTGTTATCGTCGCGGCGTGACGATCGACGCGCAGACGTGTGACCCGTACGCGCGAGGCTGCCCCTCCCGCGACCTGCTCGACCGCATCGGCGACAAGTGGACCGTCCTGATCCTCGGCGAACTCTCCGACGGCCGGCCGCACCGGTTCGCCGCGATCCGCAACCGGATCGAGGGGATCAGCGAGAAGATGCTCACCCAGACGCTGCGCCATCTCGAGCAGGACGGGCTCGTCACCCGAACCGTCTATCCCGAGGTTCCGCCCCGCGTCGAATACCAGCTCGCCGCACTTGGCGTCACCCTGCGTGCTCCGTTGGACGCCCTGCTGCAGTGGTCCGTCGCCCACGCCGCCGAGGTCGCGGCGGCCCGAGCGCGGTACGCCGGAACCATCTCGACCGCGACGGCGGGGACCGCGCAGTCGTCGGCAGGTCCGCGATGGACAGACCCGCTGGTCGATTGAGCTCCTGGACCACCAGCGCCCCGCCTTCTGCGGCGATCGCCAGCTCCGGCGGTCCGCGGGTGTCAGAGCCGGCAGACCACCTCGCCTAGGGTTTGCAGAACAGCGAGATGGTCTGGCAATAGGTTGCCTCGGTGACCTTCCAGCCGGTCGGGGTGCGGACCGCCTCGCCGGGGAAGGTGCGGGAGGCAGTGCCACCGGACGTCCCCGGCACGAACCTCGACAGCCGGGGATCGGTGAAGGTGACGGTGAGAACGATGTCGACCCGGTCCGCGGCGCGGGGCGCGGTGGCCAGCAGTCGGACGGAGGCGGTTCTCGCGAAGCCCGGGTAACGGGCGGCGAAGGACAGCCGGGCGGCGACGAGCGCGGGCGCGTCGGCGGTGTCGACGGCACCGATCGCCTCCACGGCCGGAACACCCGCCCGCAGCGCCCGGCTGGCCGCGGCCTGGATCGCGGCGTCCAGCTCCGGGGTGGCCGCGGGCGGGCCGGTGTCGACGACCAGCGCCTCGGCGACGTGCCGGACCTCGTCGAGGGTGATCGGGGTGCCGCCGTCGACGCTGAGCACCAGGCCGTCACGCTCGATCCAGGTGAACCCGAACTCCTGCTTGGAGGCGTTGCCCCGCTGGATCGCGGGATGACCGCGCACCGTCGCTTCGGAGTAGGAGTCGAAGCCGGAACCGCTGGCGCGGGCGCGGGTGGCGACGTCGTCGAGGCTGCCGGTCGGCCCCCATTCGGCCCGCACCGCCACGAAGCCGACCCGCCCGTCGATCATCGCCGAGAAGTCGGCCCGGTAGGCCCGCACGCCGGGGCGAGTGTCGTTCACGGTGACGCCGGTGCCGGTGGAGGTGCCGACAAGCGGCAGGCCAGCTGGCAGCCAGGCGACGGTCACGGCGCCGACAACGGGGCCGGACACGCCGGGCGCCGGCGTCGGCGGCACGGCCGTGGGCACCCCACCCGGCTGGGCGGAGGCGGTGGCCGGCGGTGTCGTGACGGGGACGACGCGGGCACCGCCGTGGGTGCGCAGCAGCAGGCCGGCGGGGACGACGAGGACCACGACCATGAGCGCGGCCGCGGCCGCGGTCAGCCGGGCGCGCCGCCGCCGATAGCGGTGGCGGGTGGCGTCGGCCAGGCCGCCGCGGGCGCTGATTCCGGCGGTGGCGGCGTGCAGCGCGTCGGCGACCGTCCGTTCGAACGGTGAGGTGGGGGTCGTCGTCACGGCATGCTCCTGTTCGCGGTCGCCCCGGGATCGCCGTCGGCGGCGGTGACGGTGGCTCGGGTTGGTGTGCTGGCCCGGCCGGCCGTCGACCGGTGGGGGACGGCGCCGTGGGCCGGACCCGCGGCGGCCGTACCGGGTGCCGAGGCAGCCAGGTGGGTGTTCTCGCGCAGCCGGGCGAGACCGCGGGAGGCGTGGCTTTTCACCGAGCCGACGGAACAACCGAGCGCGGCGGCGACGTCGGCCTCCGAAAGGTCGTCCAGGTAGCGCAGCACGATCACTGCACGCTGCCGCGGTGGCAGGGTCAGCAGCGCCCGGACCAGCCCGTCGCGTTGCGACAGCGCCTCGGCGTGGTCGGCGACGCTGGTGTCGGCCGTCCACCCGCCGTCGGTGAGCAGGGGCACCTCGTGGAAGCGCCGACGCCGCCAGCGGCTGGTCGCCGCGTTCACCAGGGCGCGGCGGAGGTAGGCCTCGGGCGCGTCGCCACCGATCCGGCGCCAGTGGCGGTAGGTGCGTTCCAGGGCGCCCTGCAGCAGGTCCTCGGCGGCGCCGCGGTCGCCCGTCAGCAACACGGCGGAGCGCAGCAGCCGGTCCGCCGTGCGTTCGACGAACTCCTCGAACGCCCGTTCCTCGTCATCGCGCACGCGTCRCCGCCTCCTGCTCGGGCACCGTCGTCTCCGGTTGCCCGGTTGTTCGCCAGGCCGCCGTCGTGGTGTTCGCGGTCCTAAACGCCGGCAGGTACCCGTGGGGTTGAGCTCGGGGCGAAAAATTGCGTCAGAAGGGTGGCCCAGCTCGGGCTCTGGCGTCCCTGCGTGTCGACCGTCCTGGGTGGTTGGTGGATGTGGACCGGCTGGGTGCCCGCCCCTCGGATCATGAGAAATTCGCCCGCGAGGTGAGAAACAATCTGGGACGTCCCCGGAACCTGAGCGAGTGGGCCGCGCGGCGAGCCTCACGGCACGAGGAGATCCACGATGCGCGCGTTGACCGGCCAGGGCGAGCAGGCCGTCGCCGATCTCGCTCACCGGTACGGCGTGAGCACCGACGCGGTGCGCACGCTGTTGGCGGCGGTGCTGGCGGGCAACGGCACCCGGGCGCAGTTCTCCCATCCCGAGCTCGGCGGCAGTGGGCAGTGGATGGCCGGCGGCATGACGATGGTCGGCGACATGTTCAACCACGGCCTGAAGGCCACGGTCAGCGGTCTCGCCGCGGAGCTGTCGAGCCTGCTGGCCTCGACGCAGGTGTACGCGCCTGAGCCCGCGCACGCCGGCGGGCGACCCGGYTCGGTCCACCCGGCGAACCTGAGCACCCTGGCGAACCTGAGCACCTGGTGGCCTGCCGAGCTGGGGCAGCCGAGCTCCGTCGGCGGCCAGAACGACTCCCGATACGCGGTCTTTCCGGCCGTGCGGCGGCTGGCCGTACAGAGCGGCGATGGCCCGGTCCGGACCTATGACACGCTCGACCACGTCATCGGCGGCGTGCAGCAGCAACAGGGCGCCGCGCCCGGAACGCTGTCCTTCTCCAGCCAGCACGGCACCTTCACCGTGGACAGCCTGCCGCCGTCGTCCGTTCCCGCGCCCGCTTCCGACCCGGTCGTCAGCGCTCCCGAGCCCGCCCCGCCGGCTGCCGCCAGTGGCACGGACCCCGAGACGATCCTGGCCACGATCGACCGGTTGAGCGACCTGCACCAGCGCGGTGTGCTCTCGGACGACGAGTTCACCGCCAAGAAGACCGAGCTGCTGGGCCGTCTCTAGCTTTGACGGTCCTCACGGTCCTCACGGTCCTTAGGGTCGACGGCCGCCCGCGAACGGCTCTGCCGGGACGTCACCGAGGGTTCGCCAGAACTCGTCGATGTACTCGAGAAGGCGCCGCGGCTGCTCCAGCGGGACGAGGGTGCGTGCCGCCGGCACGGTGACCGCGGACGCGTACGGGGCCAGTTCGGCCGCTCTGGCGGCGTCCTCGGGAGACCAGTCGCCGCGGTCGTCGGAGGCGACGAAGAGGCTCGGCACCTGGACATCGGCGAGCTCGGCGGTGACGTCGGCCCGGTTCAGGATGAAGGACCGCACCCCGCCCGCCAGGCTTCGGCGGGTCGGGCGCGCGAGGCTCTCGACGACGATGCGCCTGATCTCGTCGTCGGCCGCGGCAGCCTCGGTGAGCATCGCCGCCAGGACGGCGGAACGCACCGGGCCCGTCGCACCGACGGTGCGCAGCAGCGGCAGCAGCAGGCGGATCTGGCGGCGCTGCCCGGCGGGGATGGGCTCGGCCGGCGCGCTGATCGCCACGAGGCTGCGCAGGACGCCCGGTCGCGCCGCGAGCTTGAAGCCCACGTGACCGCCGAACGCGTTGCCCACCCAGTCGACGGGCGTCGTCACCTCGAGGCCTCGAAGCAGGTCGAGCGCGGCGTCGGCGGCCTCGGTGATGGTGCTCTGGCGCAGCAGCGRCTCGCTGCGCCCGAGACCGGGGCCGTCGACGAGGAAGAACTGCCGCTCCCGGCCGACGAGGTGGGGCAGCAACCGGTCCCAGGTGTGGCTGTCGACGAACATCGACGGCCACAGCACGGTGGGCCGGCCGGATCCGATGATCCGGACGTGGAGGCGGCCAAGCCGGGTGGCGATGTCCGCGGCGTGTTCCTCGGTGGGCGAGGTGGTGGTCATGACGCTCCGTGGCAGGTGGGTCCAGGCTCCGACAATTTTCATGTTAATTTCACTTACATGAATTCGCGTGTCTACCGGATGACAGCGCGAGCCCAGGCCGCGGAGCAGACCGGCGAGCGCATCGTCGACGCGATGCTCCGCCGCTTCGCCACGCACCCGTACGACCACATCCGGCTGGAGGACGTCGCGTCCGACGCCGCGGTGACGGTCCAGACGGTGATCCGGCGCTTCGGCGGCAAACCCGGGCTGATGACCGCCACGGTCGAACGGGAGCTCGGCCGGATCGCCGCCGCGCGCTCGGCCGCGGCGCCGGGCGAGCCGGCGGACACGATCGATGCCCTGGCGGCCCACTACGAGCAGTACGGCTCGTTGATCCTCAAGATGTATGCCGAGGCGCACCTGGTACCCGGACTCCCGGAGATCGCCGGCCGCGGCCGCGAGTACCACCTCGACTGGTGTCGAAGCGCCTTCGCCGCGCACCTCGACACCCGAGGCGACCCGGCCGCGCGGGAGCGACGCCTGGCCCAGCTCGTCGCCGTCTGCGACGCCACGACCTGGCGGATCCTCAGGCAGGACATGGGGCTCGACCCCGAGCAGACACGGCTCGCCCTCGCCGAGCTCGTCCACCCGCTCCTGCGGGAACCGGGCTGACTCACCGGCCTAAGGTCGAGACATGTGCGATGACGACGCGTCGGGTGTGCTCGCCGCCGTTCCGCGGCCCGTGACGGGTACGGCTGTCGATCCGATCGGGCTGGCCCCGGTCGACGAGGTCGTCATCACCACGCTGATGGACAACACCTTCGACGCCCTGCTGGCGGGGGACGAGCGGGTCAGGCGGGCGCCGCGCGGGGCCGGACTGGCGCAGGCCCCCCAGTTCGAGGACGGGCTGACGACGGCGGGGCTGCGCGCCGAGCACGGGTTCTCGGCGCTGGTCCGGGTCCGTCGTGGCGACACGGTCACCACCCTGCTGTTCGACACCGGGGTCTCACCCGACGGGATGGTCCACAACGCCGAGCGGCTCGGCCTCGATCTCGGCGAGATCCAGGGCGTCGTGCTCAGCCACGGTCACTTCGACCACGCGGGCGGCCTCGCGGGCCTGGCCGGCCGCCGCGGGGTCCGCGGCCTGCCGATGACGGTGCACCCCCTGGTCTGGACACGCCGGCGGCTGGCGCCCCCCGGCCTCGACCCGGCCGCGCTGCCGACGCTGAGCAGGCGCGCGTGCGAGTCGGAGGGGTTCGAGGTGATCGAGCGGCGGTCCCCGTCGCTGCTGGTCGACGGCAGCGTGCTGATCACCGGCGAGGTCGACCGCACCACCGACTTCGAGCGTGGCATGCCACCCGCGCACCAGGCCTGGGACGGTGCCGGCTGGCGTCATGACCCGCTCGTACTCGACGACCAGGCGCTCGTCGTGCACGTACGCGGCAAGGGCCTGGTCGTGCTGACCGGATGCGGGCACGCGGGCGTCGTCAACATCGCGCGGCACGCGCTACGGCTGACCGGCATCGACCGGCTGCACGCGCTGATCGGCGGCCTGCACCTGAGCGGACCAGCCTTCGAACCGATCATCGCACCGACGGTCAGCGCCCTGACCGAGATGACGCCCGACCTCGTCGTCAGCGCGCACTGCAGCGGCTGGCGTGCCCAGCACGCACTGGCCACCGCGCTCCCCCAGGCCTGGGTGCCCAGCAGCTCGGGCACGTCATACCGGCTCGCCGCCTGACATCCCCGGGGGATCACCCGCCGGCACCGGATGGTCAGGTCGGAAGCGGAGCCGCGGTGATACGCGCCTTCCTAACGCTCAGCCGCCAGCCCGGCCTCAGGCATATTCGCCGCCTCGGCCCCGCCCGGTTCACGAGGTCACGCAGGTGGGCGTTGACCGCGTCCGGACGTTCCAGGATCACCGCGTGCCCGGCGCCCTTCTCGACCACGAGCTCGGCCTCGGGCAGGGCCTCGGCCAGGATCCGGCTGTGCTCGATCGGAGTCATGACGTCCTCGTCCCCGACGAGCAACAGGGTGGGGATCGCGCTCAGCACACCGACGGCGGCCAGCCGATCATGATCGAGAAGAGTCGGCAGGAACGCTCCGACCACGGGAATCGGCGTGTTCGCGACCATCTGCTCGAGCGAGTCGACGACGGGTTCCGGTACCTGGGCGGCGCCGAACCCGATCCGCCGGGTCAGCGCCCGAGAAAGGCCGCTGCCGGCTCGGATCTTTCGGTCGTTCGGATTCGCCCGTCGGACGCCGCTCAGACGGCCGCGGGACGCCGGCCACGATCGGCCGGCGTCCCGCGTGATGCGAACGCCCCGGTGTGCGGGTCGGTCAACCCGGCGTCAGGGCCGGTCTACCTGACCGCGCCAGGCACCGGTCTCGCTGCCCCGGTTCTCGATGAACGCCTTGAACCGCTTCAGGTCGGCCTTGACCCGCCGGTCGTCCGCGCCGACCGCCGAACCGACCTTCTCGGCCACGCCCTCGGGCTGCCAGTCCAGCTGGACCGTCACCCGGGTCTCGTCGGCGTTGAGGCGGTGGAAGGTCACCACACCAGCGTGGGTGGGACCGTCGGTGCTCTTCCAGGCGACTCGCTCGTCCGGCAGCTGCTCGGTGATGGCCGCGTCGAACTCACGGTCCTGGCCGGCCACCTTGACGTGCCAGTGGGTGTGGGTGTCGTCGATCTGCTGGATGGACTCGACGCCATTCATGAAGTGCGGGAACGACTCGAACTGGGTCCACTGGTTGTAGGCGGTACGGACCGGCACCGCGACGTCGATCGACTCCGCGACTGTGGTGGCCATCAGGTCTGTCCTCCTGTCGTCTTGTTGCTGACGTAGACCACCACCCCCTCCCCCGCCCGGCCGTCGACAACACCAGCCGTCATCGATCGACCCGCAAGACCACCCCTCGGGGTGGGAGGCCTCGCCGCCGCGAGGAAGACCATGCTCGCGGAATTCGCGACCAGGTGTATTCGGACCACTCCGGGGCAAAACCAATAGAACGGAAGCCGTCGCCGGCCAGCCGGCGGTGGTCGGCAAGAGGAAAGGGAACCGGGCGGCGCCAACGTTGCCGACAGGAACGATCAAAGGCGTCAAAGGCGATCTTCACACGGCCAAGGAGGCAGGAAACCAATGTCGAAGTCGACCGCGTCGACGGTCATGGACAAGGCCACAGCGGCCGCGGCGCCGGTGATCCACAAGGCTGACGAGCTCACCGCCCCGGTGCGACACAAGACCGTGGAGGTGGCGACGCCGGCGATCCACAAGGTCGTCGAGGTCACGGCACCCGCCCGCCAGAAGGCCTCTGATCTGACCAGTGGGCTGGAGGACCGCCTCGGCGGAACCGCCAGCACCGTCAGGGATGTCGCCGGGCGACGGTCGTCGATCATCGCAATGGCGATCGCGGTCCCGGTCGCGGCTATCAGCGCGGTGCTCGCCGTCGTTCTCCTCAGGAAGCGGGGGAACCGAAACCCCTGACCGACATTCAGATCCACCGGAAATCCATGATCGCCCGGGGCGGCCGTCGGCCGCCCCGGGCGATCGGCGCCTGGCGACGGGTGATGCGCCGCGCCGGCACGGCGTCCGATTCGTTCAAGCCAGGCGGGGGCCGCTGTCCCTACGGTCTGGGTATGCCAACGTTCTCACTGACTGGAATCGTCGTGTCCGACATGGCGCGGGGGCTGGCGTTCTACCGCCGCCTCGGCCTGGAGATCCCCGCCGAGGCAGACGGGGAGCCGCATGTCGAGGTGACCACGCCGAACGGCCGTCTCGCCTTCGACACCGACGACACGATCCGCTCGTTCGATCCAAGCTGGCGGCCGGGCACCGGCTCACCGCGCCTCGGGCTAGCGTTCGCCTGTGCCGACCCGGCCGAGGTCGACAAGGCCTACGCCGACCTGACCGGCGCCGGCTACACCGGCGAACGCGAACCGTGGGACGCCTTCTGGGGCCAGCGGTACGCGACCGTGGCCGATCCCGACGGCAACCACGTCGACCTGTTCGCGCCGTTGGCCGGAGCCTGAGCCGACCGCCTGGCTGGCCGGCTGGCTGGCCGGCCGGGCAGCTCAGGCTCCGCCGATCAGGAGGCGCCGGCGGAGGCGATCGCCGGCGTGACCAGCTCGCGTAGCGGCGCCCCGCCGAGGGCACGAACCTCGCGGGCCAGGTGAGCCTGGTCGGCGTAACCGGCCGCGGCGGCCACGTCCGCGAACGGCGACCCGGCGCGAGCGAGCGCCAGCGCGCGGCGGAAACGGACGATCCGGGCCAGCGTCTTCGGCCCGTAGCCGACCGCGAGCTGGCAGCGGCGCAGGAGCTGGCGCTCGCTGAGCGCCGCCGCCCGGGCGGCCTGGGCCACCGGAGCCCCGGCGCGGATGCCGGCCAGCGCCACCGGGGGCAGCAGGTCGGCCAACCCGTCGAGGCGGCCCCGGCTGGCGATCTCGGCCTCGAACGCCGCCGCCGGCGCCTCGGCGGCCGCGAGGCGCTCGGCGAGCCGGGCTGCCGCGGCCAGGCCCCAGATCTCGGCCAGGGGCACCCTGCGGTCGCGGACCTCGCTGGCCGGGACGCCGATGTACGCCGGGCCGACCCCCGAGTCGAACCGCACGCCGAGGTGGCGCGAGCCCGGCCGCCAGAGCCCGACCGCCGGGGCGGTGTCGGGACCGGCGACGATGACCTGCCCGAGATCGCCCGGCCCGGCCCGCGACCAGATCAGGTCCATGCAGCCGTCGGGCAGGACGCGATGCTCCGCGGCCTGCGGCGAGGTCGCGGCGGCCTCGCCCGTCTCGCCCCGGGGGGCCGGCGCGGTCGCCAGCCACATCGTGGCCGCCAGCGCCCCGGCGCGCCGCTCGCGGTACATCGTCCCGACGGTACCCGGCTCGGCGTCGTCCCCCTGACGGACCGAACCCGGCGCGGCGCGCGGGTTCGGTCCGTCAGCGCGGCCGCCCATCAGCGCGACGCTGTTCCGCCGCGGCGGGAGCCGTTGAGGCTGGCGCGGTGCGTCGCCGCGGAGACCACGGGCACCTCGTCGGCGCCGGCCCCGACGGCGACTGGCCGTGGCTCACCGGAGCCGTCGAACACCGTCCCGGCCACCGAGCCACCCGCCGGGTCGGCCGCCGAGCTGTAGTAGCGGCCGCTCGGATCCACAGGGGGCCGGCCGCCGTCCTCGGGCACCGAGCGCTCGGGTGGCCGCGCCTCGCCGGCCGGCGCCATCGTGCGCACGGACTCCCGGCGCAGCCGCCAGGCCACCAGCGCCCCGGCGAGCACGCCGGCCAGAAAGACTCCGGACCCGAAGAGTCCTAGACGCGCACGGCCGCTGATCGCGACTGGCCTGAAGTCGGTGCCGGCCCGCGGCTTGTGTGTCGTCATGAGCGTCGCCTCCAGATATCCAGATGCCGCCGCCATACCCACACTGTCCGAAGGAAACCGGACATGGCCCCTGCTCGATGGTCAGTGGGTTCCCGTCAGTGTGTCTCCGTCAGTGGGTTCCCACCGGGCAGTCGACCCGCGCGGCCGGGTCGTCACCGTCCTGGCCCCGCTCAGCATGATCAGGTCGCCCGCCCTCGGGTGTCACGGAGGGCTCGTCGGGAGCCGAGAGGCTCAGCACGGCGTTGACGACCGCGGGCGAGGACGACAGCCTGGCCTCGATCTCGCGCAGCCGCATCGCGATGCGCGGCTCGATGTCGTCGCCGACCAGATCCACGTCCCCGACCACGGTGACCATCCGTGGCCCGACGACCTCCACCCGCAGGTAGGTCACCCGGTCCACCTCCGGCATCGCCAGCAACGCCCGTATCGTCGCCACCCGGACCTGCGGATCGGCCTCCTGCCCGACGAGGAACCGCCGGTTGCGGCTGATCAGGACCAGGGCGACCGCGCCGAGCAGCACCCCGACCAGGATCGACCCCACCGCGTCGAAGRCCGCCGCTCCGGTGATCTCGTGCAGCGCCAGGCCGAGGGCAGCGATGACGATGCCGACCAGCGCCGCCGAGTCCTCGGCGAAGACCGCCCGCAGCGTGGGGTCGGTGGTCTCCAGCACGTGCTCGATGACGTCCCGGTTCATCGATTCGGCCTCCGGCCTGGCCTGCCGCACCGACTGGAGGAAGGACGTCCCCTCCAGCAGGAACGACGCCGCCAGAACCAGGTAGCCGATGAGGTAGTCGCCTCCGTCGGACCCACCGGCGAACAGCTCCTGGACCCCGTGGGTGATGGAGACCGCGCCGCCCGCGACGAACAGCCCCATGGCGGCGAACAGCGACCAGACGTACGCCTCCCGGCCGAAACCGTGCGGGTGGGCCGGCTCCGGCGGCCGGCGGGAGCGCCGGTCCGCCATCACCAGGAAGACCTCGTTGCCGGCGTCGGCCCACGAGTGCGCCGCCTCGGCGACCATCGACGCCGAACCGGTCAGGAGCGCGGCCACCGACTTCGCGATCGCGATCACCAGGTTCGCGCCGAAGGCGACCGCGATGGTCAGGGTGCTCTCGCTCGCCCCCGCGCCCCCGTCCTGCTGTAACGGGACCGCGGCCGCGGCCTCCGGCGACAGATCTTCGGGTGAGACCTGCTCCCGTGGTGAGACCTGTTCCTCCGGTGAGTCCTGTTCCTCCGGTGAGTCCTGCTTCCCTGGCGAGGCCTGCTCGCTGACCGAGGGTGGGTTGCCGGTCGAGGACTGGGTGCCGATGGAGGGCTGGGGTTCCGGCTCGGTCGGCATGCAGACAGTCCTCGCCACAAACCCCCACCTTCT